>CAZNBF010000190.1:0-1503 GCA_964571325.1 uncultured Acidimicrobium sp. | reverse complement strand
CCACGCCATGTCATTGCTTTCATCAGTACTGGCGCAAGAACTGTGCGTACCGAAGTGTCAAGCCGCTCGAGAATATAAATTGCGCCGAGCACTTGTTGCAACGGTGTTCCTTCTTCGCCAAACGAAAAACGAACCTCTTCTCCGTCACCCAACATTTGGTGAACGCTGCGAGCAAGCCCATGGCGGTCTGCTTGGAAACGATGACGCAGTCGTGGTTGCACGATGTTTTCGCCGCGCTGAATCTGTTGAATGAGGCGATGCACGTCGGGCACTAAGTCTTCGTGCACGTCGGCAATATGCGCAGCGATGATTGCACCGAGCAAAATGCCGCCCAAGCCAGGCGCTGGGTCGACCGGTAAAAAGATTTGACCTAATGCCAATCGGCGCGTGGGCGTAATTGGCCGAGAGTGCCAAATTTCCACCTCTGCCAGCACTTGTTGAGACATGGCGGCTAAGCGTTATTCGTCGATGAAGTCGACACCGCGAGTGTCGATGGAGTCGAGGCACGAATCGACAACCGCTTCTACGCCGATCGGAACGAGCAATACGTTGCCGTCCCAGCGATATCCAATGTCGAGCGTGTCGAGCATTTCGCACAACTGCTTGCGCTCGCCGTCGGACCATTCATCAAGTTCGTACTCGGTCACTTGAGAATCACCTTCGTCGTCCTCGTCGTCGTCATCATCTTCTGCGCCGTCGAGGCGGTCTTCAATTTCGTCAAGAAGATCGTCCACCATTGCTTCGGTGTCTTGCGGAACGAGCAACTCTGTGCCGTCCCAGCCGTGCAATACGCCAGCCTCGGCCAAAGTGGCAGCTACGTCGGCCCGATCGTCTATCGACCAGTCGGACAAGTCGTATCGAGTTGTTGGCGCCTCTGGATCGGTTGGGCTCCATTCACTCATACATCTGACGCTACTTGTTTTCTGCCGATATCGGTATTGCGACTAGATTATGGGTGATGCCAGCCAGAGAACTTCCCGACCGTAACCTCGCAATGGAATTGGTTCGGGTCACCGAATCGGCCGCACTCGCAGCATCGCGCTGGGTTGGGCGTGGCGACAAACTTGCTGCCGACGGCGCAGCAGTCGACGCAATGCGCAACGTGCTCGACACCGTCAGCATGGACGGAATCGTTGTCATTGGCGAAGGCGAAAAAGACGAAGCCCCCATGCTGTACAACGGCGAGCGGGTAGGAAATGGCTCGAACCCACTGGCCGACGTAGCCGTCGACCCAATCGATGGCACCACGCTGACGGCAATGGGCAGAGGAAACGCAATCTCCGTGATTGCGGTTTCGGAACGCGGCTCGATGTTTAACCCTGGGCCGTGCGTGTACATGGAAAAAATCGCGGTAGGCCCAGAAGCCGCAACCGCGATCGACCTCAACGTCTCCCCCACAAAGAATCTCAAAGAAGTAGCCAAGGCCATGAAGAAGTCGCTGAGCGAACTGACTGTCATGATTTTGGAACGCGATCGCCACAACGACCTCATCGCCGAAGTTCG
>CAZNBF010000189.1:0-1512 GCA_964571325.1 uncultured Acidimicrobium sp. | reverse complement strand
CCGCACCCGAAGGACATGAACTTGGAAACGCTGCAGGCAATGGCACAGGTGGATGCGGTGTGCGAACACTTGCACTACCCGTTGCAGTCGGGCTCCGACCGAGTGTTGTCGCTGATGCACCGCGGCTACACCGCCGAGAAATACTTGACTCGCTTAGCCGAAGCGCGCGCACTCATTCCCGACTTGGCCGTCACCACCGACATCATCGTGGGCTTCCCAGGCGAAACCGAAGAGGACTTTCAGCAAACCATGGACGTTGCCGCGCAGGCCATGTTCGACTCGGCATACCTGTTCATCTTTTCGCCGCGCGAGGGCACTGCCGCAGCCACCATGCAGGAACAGTTTGTGGATGCCGAAGTGGCAGGCGACAGGTACAACCGCATCAAGGTGGTGCTCGATCGCACGGCGCTGATTAAACACCAAGAGCGAATCGGGCGAATAGAAGAAGTCATCGTAGAAGGCGTGAACAAACGAGATGAGAAAAAGATGACTGGTCGCACACGACAGAACAAGTTGGTGCACTTTGCAACACCCGAGTTATTGCGTGTGGGTACGTACGCCTCGGTGCGCATTGAAGACGCAGCACGGTTCCATCTTTCGGGCACGCTCGTTGATGTGGGTGCCGCGCCAACACACAAAGTGCATCTTTCGGTGCAGGCTGTTGGCCAATAGATGAGTGTCGAACGCAAACCAATAGTCATCCTTGGCCCCACTGCAAGCGGCAAGAGCGACTCGGCCATGTCGGCTGCGCTCAACAATGGCAACACCGAGATCGTGGTGTGCGATGCCATGCAGGTATATAAACGAATGGACATTGGCACGGCAAAGCCAACTTTGGAAGACCAGCAGAAGGTGCAGCATCATTGCATCGACCTCGTCGAGCCAAGCGCGAGGTTCACCGTGTCCGATTACCAAATAGCAGCACGCGCTGCAGTGGCCGATATTCATGCGCGCGATAAAAACGCGCTCGTTGTTGCAGGCACGGGTTTGTATCTCACCTCACTCATTGACGACTTGTCGTTTCCCGGCGAGTGGCCCGAGATCAGGCGCGAACTGCAAGAAGAACCAGACGTGAATACGTTGTACCGCCGCTTGAAGGCGCTCGACCCAGTGGCAGCAGCAAACATCGAACGAAGCAACCGCCGACGCATTGAGCGCGCGCTTGAAGTGTGCATGGGCAGCGGTAAACCATTTAGCGACAATGCACCAGGCACGGGCGCATACCCCGACAATGGCGTGGTGCAAATTGGTTTGTTGTGGCCGCGCGATGTTTTGGTGAAGCGTGTTGCCGAGCGAGTGAACGCAATGCTCAAGTGGGGCTTCCTCGACGAAGTGCGCGACTTACGCAAGAGCGGAAACATGTCAATTACTGCAAAGCAAGCGTTGGGTTATGCCGAATTGCTGCGCCACCTAGAGGGCAAGTGCACGCTCGAGCAGGCCGTTGGCGACATCGTGATCCACACTCGACAGTTTGCTGTGCGGCAAGAACGCTGGTTCGGCCGCGACCCACGC
>CAZNBF010000188.1:0-1520 GCA_964571325.1 uncultured Acidimicrobium sp. | reverse complement strand
GCGGCTGCACGAACTGCTTCATTCACGTGCCCATATGGGTAAGACATGGTGTCGATCGTGTGCTGCACTGCTGCTTCCACACCAAGCTTGCTTGTGCGTAAATCATTGGTGGCTTCGGCAATAGAGAGCGAAGTAAGTGATTGATGCTCGGCACCGTGGCAGCCAATGGTGGCGCCAGGCATTGCCGCCAGTTCTGCAACTTGCGAGCTGGACATGTATTTGCGGTCGGTTCCGTTCATGCGGGCAGATGAGACAAACACGTGGAAGGGGATGCCTTTGGAGCACAGGAGCGGGGCAACGATGGTGAGCGCATCGATGTAACCGTCATCGAACGTAAACGAGACGCTGTTCTCGTGTGCGGCAGCAAACGGAACGATGGCGATGTTGTTTTCGTTTGCCAGTTGCTGAATGGTTTCTACCTGCTGCGCAAATTGCGAGTTGGACATGGTGTAGATGCCGTTGATATCGCCGTCTACTTGGTTGCCAACCGAGTGATACATGAGGATGCGACGGCCCTTGGGGCTGGGCAGTGGTGCGAAGCGGCGAGCAGTGCCAATGACTGTCGCGATCTTGCGCTTGGCAGTGAACACCCCGTAATTCTACGGCTACGCAGATTTGGCGGCGGCTAGTGCCATTTCGTGCGGGCCCATCTTCGGGTATCCGCCCACAGCCTTGATTGCCGCACCCCATGGGGCAAGCAGGCTGCACAACTCGTCGTAGTCGTCACCGATTGCTGCAATTGCTGGCAGTGTCTGTTCGTCGGTGTGTACTTCAATGATCTCCCGACGTTTACGCCCAGCAGCGGTGTAGGTGCCTGATTTTGCGTCGAGTAAGCCTTTGGCTATCAACCGCTCTGTTGCCGGGTCGAAATCGGTATCGCGCCATCCTCGCGTTGCGCTGTAGGTGCGAAGTGGTAATCCAGAAAATGCATCGGTGAGTAAGCACAGCTCTACAGCATCAAGACCATGTGAGATCCACGCAGCAATGTGGCTGTCGCCGCGGTATTCGCGCAGCGCATCAGTCAGTCGCCACAATTTTCCAATTGCTGTTGTAGGCATTTGGAAACCCGTGAGGCCAGCAAAGAGCGCACGACCTTCTGTGCGCAGTGGTGAGTATGCGCGCAACAAGATTTCATTAACGCGATCAATGCCCTCGGGTGTAGTGCCGAGAATGCGTTCGAGTTGTGCAATGGCGCCGCGGTCGCGGGCATCGCAAATAGTTGCTGCGTCGGTAAGCGCCCACCCTTGTTCAACCGCCGGTATCACCACCTCCGGGTTGAATACCGCAAACGTTGCGGTAACTACTTGCCCAGAAACTTGCCCCATGACCGAACCGCGCGATGTGAAGTATGCAGAACGATCGGGCATGGCAACGCCATCTTGAACGCCGCGGCTTCCTGCAAAGCCAAGTGCTTGATAATTGGCGTGGCATTCGGGCGAGAAATACACCTGGCCTGCAATGGGCTCGAGAAGTGCCCATAAGTTGCGTGATTTCTTGCTGAGTGTGGCGATATCCATGCA
>CAZNBF010000187.1:0-1546 GCA_964571325.1 uncultured Acidimicrobium sp. | reverse complement strand
GCTTCGATGATTCCGGCCAAATGCGCAAACGTAATTCCCTTGTCAACCACGATGCCTTCAATTTGGTGGAACACCGGCATGTGCGTTGCGTCTGGAGTGTCGCGACGAAATACTCTTCCCGGCATGACTGCGTAGATGGGCGGCTTCCACGACTGCATGACGCGAATTTGTACAGGCGATGTATGCGTGCGCAACAACACCGAGTTTGGTTCTTGATCAGCCGATGCTGGTTCAATGAACATGGTGTCGAACTCGCTGCGTGCAGGGTGCGTCTTTGGCATGTTCAGCGCTTCGAAGTTATAGAAATCGGTTTCCACTTCTGGACCTTCGGCAACTTGAAACCCAAGGCCAATAAACACATCTTCCAAGCGCTGTGTTGCCTGCGTAACGATGTGCGTACTACCCCGCCGTTTTGCGGTCACAAATTCGGAGAGGTCCATTGCTTCCGATGCAACCTGCTGAGCACGTTCGCCAGCAAGAAGCAGCGACATACGCTCACCGATCGCCGCTTCAATCGTTTGGGCACAGGCGTTAATTGCTTGACCCGCAGTTTTGCGCTCGTCGGCATCTTGGATCTTGCCAAGCCGTGAACGCAACACCGTAAGTGCCGACTTCTTGCCAGCAAGCTCTGCTTGGACCGCCCGCAAACCAGCAGCGTCAACAGCGCCGGCTATTGCCGAAAGAGCCTCGGTTTGGGCCTGCGAAGTTTCGCTTGCGAGAGAGTTTGAAGATGACATTTCGCCTATTGACGCTAGTCGTTCCAGATTTTCGAAATGGGCTTAGTTTGCGTTGTCGCGCTGGTGAGCCACTTCAAAACACACCACCGTTGCCGCCATTGCGACGTTCAGGCTTTCGCTTCGACCGCGATGCGGAATGGTGATCCATTGATCAACCAAATCTGCGTCATTCATGCCGTGAGCTTCGTTACCAACCACGATGGCAATCTTTCCCGTGAGGGAAGCCTCGGTAAATGGGCGACTTCCTCGTTGATCATGCGACGAGGTGCCAACAATGGAGAACCCTGCTTGCTTCACTTCATCAATGGTGATGTCTTCAAATACTGGGATGTAGAACATTGAGCCAGCCGATGATCGCACCACCTTCGAGTTGAAGGCTTCAACAGTGCCCGGCGTGAGCACAACGCCCGATGCACCCGCTGCTTCTGCTGATCGGAAGATGGTTCCCAGGTTGCCAGGATCCGAAATCTGGTCGGCAATAACAATCCACTCACACGATTCAAGCTCTTCTACTTCAGAGACACGACGCTCAGCAATGGCAATGACTGGCTGTGGCGTAGCGGTACTTGCAACACGCTCAAGCACGCCGTTTTCCAATTCGAAGGTGCGAGCGGATGTGCCAAGCACAGCCATTCCACCAGGAGCAATGAACTGCTCTTCAATGTTCCAACCAGCGCTGATCGCCTCAGCGATTAATACATGGCCTTCAATGACAAACGCATTGTCCGTAATACGAGCACTGCGGCGCCCAAGCAGGCGCCGCAGTCTCTGAATTCGTGGATGTGAAAATCCGAGGCGAGCGTCGCTCA
>CAZNBF010000186.1:0-1604 GCA_964571325.1 uncultured Acidimicrobium sp. | reverse complement strand
TTGTGATTCACGTAATCACACAAAAAGGTCGTGGCTACTCGCCTGCAGAAGACGACGACGAAAAACACTTGCACGATGCGCCAAAGTTCAACCCAGCAACCGGTCCTTCAAAGTCGGTTCCAACTGGCTACACCGAAGCATTTGCCGGCACCATCGTTGATCTTGCAAAAACCGACCCGCGTATAGTTGCCATCACTGCGGCAATGCCTGGGCCAACAGGACTTATTCAATTTCAAGAACAGTTCCCCGACCGTTTCTTTGACGTAGGTATTGCCGAACAACATGCCGTAACTGCCGCAGCAGGAATGGCAATGGGCGGCATGCGTCCGGTTGTTGCGTTGTATTCAACCTTTTTGAATCGTGCATGGGACCAAGTGGTGTACGACGTTGCGCTCCATCGCTTGCCGGTTATTTTCTGTCTTGATCGTGCGGGCATCACTGGCGACGACGGTCCGAGCCATCACGGCATCTACGACATGGCTTTGTTGTCAAAGGTTCCGGGCATGCGAGTTCTTGCACCGTCAAGTACGCAAGAAGTTGGACAGATGTTGAAGGATGCAATCACACTGGCCAACGAAGGACCAGTAGTGATTCGTTATCCAAAGGGCGTTGCGCGCAGTGTCGACGAAACAGATATTGGTTCTGGACTCGTCGCCCGCAAATTGTTGACTGACGATTCAAACACCGTTTGCATTTTGGCTATCGGCAAAATGGTTGGTGCTTCACTAGACGCCGCTGCCCTGCTTGCTACAAAAGGAATCCAAGCAACCGTGTGGGACGTGCGTTCATGTGCGCCGCTGGACACGAAGATGATTGAAGACGCCGCAGCGCACAACGTTGTGATCACCGTTGAAGATGGAATTCGCGAAGGCGGCATTGGCATGACCATTGAAGACTTGGTCACTCACACATCGGGAACCAATCGTCCGGTTGTTGAGGTGCTCGGCATTCCAAAGCAATTCATTCCGCAAGCTAAACCCGATGCAATTTTGTCTCGCCTTGGACTGAGCGCCGAAGGCATCGCCGCAACGGTGCAGCGACTTGTCAACAAATAAACAACACCTAGAAACCGCGCTGCAGGCTGCAGACGCTGCAGATTCAGTGAGCCTTGGCGGGTTCACAAACCGAGCATTCACCGTTTCTCGCAAAGCCGATAACTCAGAGGTCACCGAAATTGACCGCAATACCGAGACGGCAATTACCTCAGTCCTGCGTGGCGCCTTCCCCGACTTTGGTATTTATGGCGAGGAACACGGAACCAGCGGGCCAACCGACGCAGAGTTTGTGTGGGTCATTGACCCCATAGACGGCACCACCAATTTCGTGCGCGGCGTACCTGTTTGGGGTTCGCTCATTGCACTCGTGCATAACGATGTGCCCGTACTTGGCGTGGTCTCGGCTCCTGCACTTGGCATGCGGTGGTGGGCAACAGTTGGCGATGGTGCATTTTTCAACGGCACTCGCATACACGTATCCACCGTGAGCGAACTTTCTGAATCTCACGTGAGCACAACGCCAAACAAAGGTTGGGAAAAAGTTGGTGGCTTACCCGCGTTACAGCAGTTGCAAGTTGATGCGTTGCGGTCACGTGGCTTCGGCGATTT
>CAZNBF010000185.1:0-1630 GCA_964571325.1 uncultured Acidimicrobium sp. | reverse complement strand
CATGCCCCCCTACATCAACGAATTCTTCGACTGGCTGAAGGATTTTTCCTCGTCGCCATGGTTTTATCTCATCATTTTTGTGATTGCGGTATTCGATTCGGTACTGCCAGTGGTGCCAAGCGAAACATTGGTCATCATCGGTGGAGTTGCAGCAGGTTCTGGGTCATTGTCAATCACATTGGTGGTGTTGTGCGCTGCTAGCGGCGCATTTATCGGCGACAACATGTCGTACTTGCTGGGGCGCGAAGCAAGTGACGCCATAACCCGGCGCTACACCAAAACTGAACGGGGCAAACATCGACTGGAGACAGTCATTCACCAAATTCACGAGCGTGGTGGACTATTGCTCATCACCGCGCGGTTTATTCCAGGCGGACGCACAGTCCTCACCCTTGCCTGCGGAATTACGCGCCAAGATCGAAAATGGTTTGTGCAATGGGCAGCTGCGGCTGCGTGCATCTGGGCCTTGTACGCATCCCTGCTTGGCTTCATTGGCGGCAAAACCTTCGAGGAGAACCACACACTGGCTTTCGGTGTCGCCTTCACCACCGCTATTTCCGCAACTGTGCTGATCGAATTGGTGCGCTTGGCACGTAAGAAATTGCGGTCACGCGCCTCGTAGCCTGATCGCGTGGCCGAAAAACACGCGCTCGCATCAATTGCATCGACGGACATCACCGCGCGCGATTTCACCGTTGTTGCGGTACCTCTTGGTTCGTGCGAACAACACGGCCCACACTTGCCGCTTGGAACCGACTCGATCATTGCCGAATACCTCTGCCAAGAACTGGCGTCTCAACTTGCATCCATCGTTGTCGCGCCAACCATCGCAATCTCTGCCAGCGGCGAACATGCAGGGTTTACTGGAACGCTGTCAATAGGCACCGAAGCACTGTCAACGGTGCTGACCGAACTTGTGCGCTCGGCCGACTGGGCGGACGCCGTGATTTTTGTCAATGGCCACGGCGGAAACGCAGAGGCTGTTACTCGTGCGCTACGTACAGCAAAACTGGAAGGTCGCAAAGCCTTTGCTTGGTGGCCTTCCCTTCCAGATGCCGACGCCCACGCAGGCTTTGCAGAGACTTCAATGATGCTGGCAATAGCGCCGCATCTCGTTGATATGTCGCGTGCACAAAAAGGAAACACGGCCTCGCTTGCCGAACTCGCACCGGTGCTTCGTGCCGAAGGAGTCATTGGCGTTAGCGCCAACGGCGTTCTCGGCGATCCGCGCGATGCAAATGCACAACAGGGTTTTGATTATCTCAATCAACTTCATCGGTCGCTCTCCGATTTTGTTTTGGAACACTGCGTCCTAGCGGTGAAACCATGAGTACGAACCGATTCATCGTTGATCCGTCGTGGAGGCGGCCGGCAAGAGGAAAAACCGTCTTCGCAGGTTCTCCCATCAAGTTGTTTTCATTAAGTGACGAAGGAAAAGTAATCGTCGATGCAATCGAGCACGGGCAATTGTTGCCTGATGGGCACGATTCACTCACCTCTCGTTTGCTTGATGCTGGCGCAATTCACCCTCTGGTGATGCCGGGTGACGAATGCGCCTTCAATGCGCTCGACGTAACCGTTGTCATTCCTGCATTGGTTCGAAATGAAAACGACAGTCGATTACTACAGC
>CAZNBF010000184.1:0-1647 GCA_964571325.1 uncultured Acidimicrobium sp. | reverse complement strand
CCAGCCTGAGTGAACGAATCGCCAACGCGACGTGGTGCTTCGTTGCCAATTATTTCGGCACGCGAACCAACCGGGATGGAAACAATGGTGCCGCCAGCGCCCGATGGGTCGAGCACGAACGCAGTAAGCGAAGTAGCAACGTTGACGTCGTTAACAGTGACCAGCAACGCGGCAGGAGTTGCGGGGATTTTTAATGCGCCAGACGCATCTACGTTTTTGCCACCCGACGAATTAAGCAACGTGCGCGCGCCGTACACACCGCCGATAGGAAGCAAGCAGGCTGCGCCAATGCCGCACAGCATGGCGGCCAGCAGACGCTTTCGTTGTCGGGAAACTATTGCGGTCATGAACTAAGAGATTCTTCCACCTGAGCCGTACAAACCACGCTTCTCAATTTCTGCCAATACAGGTGCAGTCACCAAATAGTCGAGAGGTCGTCCGTCTGTGAAGCGAGCACGTAAGTCTGTGCTGCTTACTTCGAGGCGCGGAGACTCGACACGCAACCATTCGAATTGAGATGGAAGTTGCACGCTGACACCGGGCCGGTCGACAACCACCAATTGTGATTGCGCAACAACAGAATCGACTCGCTCCCAAGTTGGTAAGCCGGCAGCGGCATCGTCACCAACGATGGTGAACAATTGCGCATCCGGATACTTGAGCGACATTGTTTGCAACGTGTCGGCAGTGAAGCTTGGGCCGCCGCGGTCGATCTCGTCGCGCCCGGCAACCAAACCTTCCACGGTGCTTACTGCTGCTTCAACCAACGCCAACCGATCTAGCGCGCGAGTGACGCCGCGCTCGGAAGACTTTTGCCAAGGGTCGTGCGCAACCATCAACACCACAAGATCCAAGTTGAGGGCGTGGCGAACGTTGACCGCAGTGACCAAGTGGCCCACATGAGGAGGGTCGAAGGTGCCGCCGAAGAGGCCGACTCGGCGAATGACGGTTTGGGGCACCCCTGCAGTCTAAGAAAGCCGTGCTTCTACCCCTCTCATAACAATTTGCAACCCGAGGGCAATTCAATCAACCCCGAGAGTTCGACGAAAGCCAATGCCTGTATGGAATTAAAAGTTTCAAGAAATTTGTTCTAACCCCTTCCAATATTTCTGCCGATGAACTAATGTCACATACCCCACTAATAGCAACCCCCCAAAACCCCCCACCCCCCAAGAAACGGTCCCCCCATGTCTGATGCAATTGGTCTCTACCTCAACGAAATTGGCAAAGTACCTCTGCTGAACGCAGAGGACGAGCGCAACCTCTCCAAGGCCATCGAAAAGGGCCGTGACGCCACCGCAAAGCTGGCAGCCGGCGAGCGTGGCGCAGCACTTCGCGCCGATTTGCGCGCTGCAGCCAAGGCCAAGGATCACTTCATCCGCTCCAACCTCCGACTGGTGGTCTCTATTGCCCGCCGTTACCCATTGCCACAGGGCATGGACTTGCTGGACTTGATCCAGGAAGGCAACTTGGGCTTAGAGCACGCAGTCGACAAGTTCGACTGGCGCCGTGGATTTAAGTTTTCGACCTACGCAACATTCTGGATTCGTCAGGCCATCGGCCGCGCACTCGACCAGAAGGCAAGCCTCATTCGTATTCCTGGCGATCGCTCGGCAACATTGCGCGCAGCACTTCGTCAGGGCTCGG
>CAZNBF010000183.1:0-1657 GCA_964571325.1 uncultured Acidimicrobium sp. | reverse complement strand
TTCGTGTGGCACGCGATGGTGCAACCATCATGCTCAACTACCGCAGCTGGGTCCCCGCCGATGTTGTTCTGATTCCACTCGGTGTTTTGGTACGTGCCCTTTGGCGTCTGCCAATAGTGGGAGGGCGGCTATCGCAACAGCGTTGGGCGACACGTTTCGGTTGGCAAGCAAATCGTTTGAGCCCCGATGATGTTCTCGGATATCTGTATAAACAACCTGGTGTCGAACAACGGCTAGGCGAGATAACCGTGCATCATTCGGCCAAACGAGCCCGATCTGCAAAGCAAGCAGGCGTAAGGGTGCAGCCGATGAATCGCGTTAACGCCAGCCATTGGTGGCTAGTAATTTGTCTAAAGGGGTAACGCAACATCATGCAGCATCGTTTATCGATAGAGAACATTGAGCGAGCCGCAAGCGAAATTGATGCAGTGTTTACTAATACCCCACAGTTCAACTGCGAACCACTTTCTAAAGAGCTTGGTGCACAACTGACATTAAAAGTTGAGACACTCAACCCGATTCGAAGTTTCAAGGGCAGAGGCGCCGATTTTTTCATGAGCGAAACCCAAAGTACGTTGCAAGATCAGCAACTGGTTTGCGCGACAGCAGGAAATTTTGGTCAAGCAATGGCCTATGCATGTCGCAAAAGGTCACGACAATTAATTATTTATAGCGCCACAAACGCCAACCCATTAAAAATTGAGCGAATGCGTTCGATGGGTGCAGAGGTGCGCCAAGAGGGCGACAACTTTGATGGATCGAAAGAAAGCGCTAGGGCGTTCTGTGCTTCGACCGGAGCGCACTTCGTTGAAGATGGTCGCGATATTGCAATTTCCGAGGGTGCTGGCTCTATCGCAGTCGAAATGATGAAGCAGCGCACATTCGACACCGTGCTCGTGCCGCTTGGTAACGGCGCACTGATTACGGGAATGGCTCGATGGATCAAACACGTGGCACCAGATGTTCGCGTTGTTGGCGTTTCAAGTGTCACCGCAGACGCGATGGAGGCTTCATGGCGCTCCGGCACATTCATTGAGCGGCCCTCTGCCAACACCATCGCTGATGGCATAGCCGTGCGCACACCTGTACCCGAAGCGCTGGAGGACATGAAGGGCCTAGTTGACGATGTGGTGCTGGTTTCTGAAGGTGGCCTAGTGCATGCAATGAAAATGATGTTCGACCGCGCGGGGCTTGTTATCGAACCTGCTGGTATTGCCGGCGTCGCGGCCGTGCTCGAACATCAACACTTGCGCTCCGAACGCTTGGCGACAATTCTGTGCGGCAGCAATCTCACCTCAGAGCAAATAAACACTTGGCTGCGTTAGTCTGACTGCCATGAATGTAGGCATTGTTGGCGCAACAGGCATGGTCGGAACAGTGATGCGACAGTTGCTTGCTGAACGAAAATTTCCTGTAACAACATTGCGGTTGTTTGCATCGGCCCGGTCGGCAGGTTCGACCATTGAGTGGAATGGCCAGTCCATCGTCGTAGAAGATGCAACCGAGGCCGACCCAAGCGGTCTTGATGTTGTGCTGTTTTCAGCCGGCGCAACAACCTCGCGTGCACTCGCCGAGAAATATGCGCAAGCAGGGGCCATGGTTATTGACAATTCGTCGGCGTGGCGCATGAACCCTGATGTCCCTCTCATTGTTTCCG
>CAZNBF010000182.1:0-1681 GCA_964571325.1 uncultured Acidimicrobium sp. | reverse complement strand
CAACTGCGGTTGGTGCCTCAAGCGGATGGTGTTGGCCCAGCCAAGCAGCGCGATCCAGCGCGATCAATGCTTCACGTAAACCCTGGGCGGGGGTGAGGCCCAGTGCAACTATGGCGTTGCGCATCTCGTCGGAGAAGCACTCGGGGATTGTGGCAACAACAATTGCGCGACGTTGCGTTTGTTTAGCGGCGTCTGCAAATGCCTCGGCCGCAGTAATCCAGCTGCTTGCGTCTTGGTCGGGGCGAGGTGGTGCATCCAGCAACAAAATTGTTGCATCGTGCGGTCCGTCCATTGTCTGAGAAAAGGTGGATGTCATTGCTGGCTTATCGCCCCACATAAACGTGTGATAGTCGAACGGATTCGCAACGCTTACAAGCTCGGTGAGTGTTGCTTCAATGCGCAGCCGCTGCTCGTCTGGGAACGGTTCGAAACGTAGTTGTGTTGCTTCCGACATGTCGGCAACTAGCGAGGCCTCGCCACCGGAACACGACAACGATGCAACGCGGTAACCAGTGAGCGGCCCACCATTGTCCAGAATCTTCAGTGTCTCGATCAATTCGGTGGGTGTTTCAACAGTTGCCACACCGCAACGCGCGAACAAGGCCGCGTACGCTTCACGGTTTCCCGCTAGTGAGGCGGTGTGCGATGCGGCGATGAGGGCGCCGGCGTCGGACTTTCCTGTTTGCAGGGCGACTATGCGCTTCCCTTGCTCAAACGCAAGTTGCGCCAATTGGGCGAATCGAATCGGCTCCCGAATGGCTTCGATGAACATGCCAATGGCGGTGACACGCTTGTCGTGCACGAATGCTTCAAGCACATCTTCCACACCACCGCCTGCTTGGTTGCCTACGGTAACCATGTACGACATGCGCAGATGGCGTTGCTGCATTGTGAGATTGATGCCCACGTTGCCACTTTGCGAAATCATGCCCACACCCTGTTGCACGGGTAAGCAGCCGTGTTCGTCGGGCCACAGGGCCACACCGTCGAGTGCGTTGATGTAGCCGTAGCAATTAGGGCCAAGAATGGGCATGTCTGCCGCAACTTCTACGAGTTTGGCTTGTAAATCGGTGTCGCCGGTTTCGGAGAATCCAGATGCATAACAAACGGCGCCGCCTGCGCCCATCTTTGCAAGTTGCGCAACTGCATCGATGGTGAGGTGGCGGTTGACGGCAACGAATGCCGCATCGGGTATGCCGGGCAGATCAGCCAGCGACTGAAAGCAGGGGACGCCGTGCATGTCCTTCTTCGTCGGGTGAACCGGCCAGATCTCTCCCGTGAAACCCAATTTTTGACATTGCCTCACCACGGCTGCAGCCGGAGCGCCGCCGATTACGGCAATGCGCTTCGGGTTCAGCAGTCTGGAGAGGTCGACCATTGGTCAGCCGCCAAATTCGCGAAGTAAACCGCGAGAAATGATGTGTCGCTGAATCTCGCTCGTTCCGTCCCAGATGCGATCTACTCGGGTGTCGCGCCACATGCGCTCAAGTGGAAGTTCATCCATCAAGCCCATTCCGCCAAAGATCTGAATTGCTTCGTCGGTAACGAATTGGCACATCTCGGTTGCAAATACTTTGGCCATTGCAATTTCGGAATCGTCGAATCTGCCGTTCGCGTCGTTCCATGCTGCACGAAGCGTGAGCAACTCGGCGGCGTCTAGTTGCGTCTTCATGTCTGCAAG
>CAZNBF010000181.1:0-1708 GCA_964571325.1 uncultured Acidimicrobium sp. | reverse complement strand
CACACACGACTAGAGTCGGCGTCATGTCTTCACGAGTAAAAATGATTCTTGACTGTGACCCCGGCCATGACGATGCAATGGCTTTGGTGGTCGCCGCGAACCACGCCGACTTGCTTGGCGTGACCACAGTTGCGGGCAATGCACCAATTACGGCAACCACCCGAAATGCTCGAATTGTTCTGGACATGATTGGAAGCACCGCACCATTGCATCAGGGGGCTCGACGCCCACTGGTTGCAGAACCAAAAGACGCGGCATATGTTCACGGCGAAAGTGGATTGGATGGCGCAGACTTGCCCGAACCGTCACGCCCAGCAGACAGCGAAGACGCTGTGCAATTCATTATCGAAACCTGTCGCACAACCGAAGGTATTTGGCTGGTTCCAACCGGCCCTCTCACCAACATTGCACTTGCACTGCGTACTGCTCCAGATATTGCACACAAAATTGCTGGCATCTCACTAATGGGTGGCGGAACATTCGGCAACCGAAGCACTGCTGCAGAATTCAACATTTGGGCAGACCCTGAAGCGGCTGCAATGGTGTTTGATTACGGCGGGAAACTCATTATGAGCGGTCTTGACGTAACCCACAAATTGCAGGCAACGCCAGAACGCATTGACAAAGTGCGTGCACTGCCAGGAAAGCTTGCTGGAGTGTTAGCCGACCTATTTGTGTTCTTTAGCGATGTGTATGTGGGCCGTCATGACAACATGCGTGGCGGTGCGGTACACGACCCATGTGCTGTGCTCGCGCTCACACACCCAGAACTGTTCACCATGAAAGACCAACACGTGGTTGTAGAGACCTCAGGCGAATACAGCCGCGGAATGACCCTTGTAGACATGCGCGGATTGAAAGAACGCAAGAACCCAAACTGCACCGTGGTGTGGGATGTAGACGCCGATGCAGCATTCAACGTGATCGTTGAATCGATCGGCGCCTTCTCTTCGTAGTTAGCGCCAGCTGAGCAGCGTTTCAAGGTCCTTCATGTCGAATGGACCAGCGCTAGTCAAAATGATGTGCTCTGCTCCAGCCTGCTTGTAGGCCTCGAACAACTCCGGCGTTACTTCCTTCGGATAAATCGCAACAGTGCGCTCGATCTCTTTCGGGTTGCGCCCGACTTTTGCACACCACTCGTCAAGAATTTTGATCTTGTTGGCGTAGCTTTCTGGCGGTCCAAAGTAGTTGTACTGCTGAGCATGCTCGGCAACAAGACGCAATGTGCGCTTCTCTCCGCCGCCGCCAATCATGATTGGAATGTTTCCATTCACCGGCTGTGGGTTCAGTTTCTTCATGCGATCTTTGATGACCGGAAGTCCTGCTTCAAGCAACTTCAAACGATCAACGGCGGTGCCGAACTCGTATCCGTATTCCGTGTAGTCGCGCTCGAACCAACCCGAACCCAGACCAAGCACAAAACGACCTTCGCTGATGTGGTCAATGGTGCGTGCCATGTCGGCAAGCAACTGCGGGTTGCGATACGTGAAGCAGGTAACCAATGCGCCAACTTGTGCGTGGCACGTGTCGGCGGCCATTGCTGCAAGCAGCGTGTAGCACTCGAAGTGGCGCTCTTCAGGGTCGCCCGACAGTGGGTAAAAGTGATCCCATGTCCAAATGCTGTCGACACCCATCGCATCGGCGGTTCGCCAGGCAGTGCGCATTTCTTTCACGGTTGTTGCCTGCGGCCAAAGTTGAACACCGATTT
>CAZNBF010000180.1:0-1733 GCA_964571325.1 uncultured Acidimicrobium sp. | reverse complement strand
ACCCCGTGCTCGTTGATGTATGTGGCCCAGTCCACCAGCGCCTCGACCATTTCTGATTCGGGCACAACCGCAACGTTTCGCCCCTTGACAAACAAGTGTCCGCGCTTGTTTCCTGCTGCAATACCTAAATCCGCTTCTCGCGCCTCGCCCGGGCCATTGACGACGCAACCCATCACTGCGATCTGCAGCGGGATCTTCTTATCGGCAAATGCCAGCTGAGCACGGTTGGCAACTTCGATGACGTCGATTTCTGCCCGGCCACAACTTGGGCATGCAATGAGGTCGACGTTCTTGCGTTCACGTAAACCGAGCGCTTCCAGCAATTGACGACCGGCACGAGCCTCTTCCACCGGATCGGCCGTGAGGCTGTAACGAATGGTGTCACCAATGCCTTCGAGAAGTAACGCCCCAATGCCTGCTGTCGCTTTCAACAAACCGCCAGGAAGTGGGCCCGCTTCGGTAACGCCGAGGTGCAACGGATAGTCGGTAACTTCGCTGAGCTGACGATAAGCCTCGACCATCAGCGGGACGTTAGATGCCTTGACCGAGATCTTGATGAGATCAAAATCAACCTCTTGAAAATATGCAATCTCTTGCAAAGCAGATTCGACCATTGCCTCTGCCGTAAGACCACCGTGCTTTTCGTACAAGGCAGGGTCGAGCGAACCGCCGTTTACACCGATGCGAATAGGCACCTTGCGATCGCGGGCCTCGCTTGCAACGGCCTTGATGTGTTCGGGTCGTCGAATGTTGCCGGGGTTCAGCCGCAAACCATGCACACCAGCTTCAAGTGCGGCAAGCGCCATCTTGTATTGGTGATGAATGTCGGCGATGATTGGCACTGGCGAGCGTGGAACGATCTGTGCCAGCCCCTCGGCGGCCTCCGCTTCGTTACATGTGCATCGAACAATGTCGCAGCCAGCGGCGGCTAGCGCATAAATCTGTTGCAGCGTGCCTTCGACGTCGGCTGTTTTAGTAATGGTCATCGACTGCACGCTGATCGGCGCGAGCCCGCCTACCGGAACCTTGCCAACATGAATCTGTTTGGTTACCCGGCGTTCGAATGTCATGTTTCTAGTGTGCCACTAGCCAAGGGGTTGCGTGATATCTAGGTACAGACCCGCAAGGAGCAGCAATGCCAATAGGGCAACAACAGATGTGGCGACGGGCACCATCTTGGCCACGTCTGCTCGGTATTCCTTGCCGCGCCGCGAGCGCAAACGCTCGTACGTTGCGATTGCCGCATGACCTCCATCGAATGGAAGCAGCGGAAACATGTTGAACACGCCGACGAATATGTTGACGCTCGCGAGCAACATCAAGACGCCCTTCAAACCTTCCTGCTTGCCTACTTCGCCACCAATCTGGCTCGCACCCACCACGGTGCTTGGCCGCGTCATTGGGTCGGCATTTGATGAAGTTACGTTGCTCACAATATTCACTGGGTTGAGAACGGTGAACACGCCCTTCACCGAGTTTGCTGCGTCGACCACTACGTCGGATGCGGCGAAGCCCAAAGACGAAATGAGGTTTTGCTGTACGTAATCCATCGACCAGCTGCCAACACCAAAGTAGGCAACACTTTCGTCAACTGGGTTGGCTGCAAGTGTCGCTTGCAGCGCAATGACCTTGTCGCTGCGACGAATTTCCAATTGCACATCCTCGCCAGGGCTGCGCGAGGTGATTGCATCAACCAACTGCTCGCGGGTTGTTGTATCGACACCATTAAATGA
>CAZNBF010000179.1:0-1739 GCA_964571325.1 uncultured Acidimicrobium sp. | reverse complement strand
TTAAAGATCGCATCAAGTCGGATATCACCGAAGCCATGAAGGCCCGCGAAGAGGCGAAGTTATCGACTCTGCGAATGGTGCTGTCGGCACTGCAAAACGCCGAAGTCGCAGGTGATGAGGCAATCGTGCTGACGGATGACCAGGCCATTGCCGTACTTCGTTCCGAAGCTAAGAAGCGTGCGGAGAGTGCACAGATTTATGCCGATGCTGGCCGCACAGACGCAGCAACTAAAGAGCGAGCAGAGCAAGCAATCATCGAGGCTTATTTGCCGGCAGCGATGTCCGATGAGGATGTAGCGAAAATTGTTGCTGAAGAAGTTGCTAACGCTGCGGCCGCCGGTGCGACGGGCGGCAAAGCAATGGGTGCGGTCGTAAAAGCAGTTCGCGAGCGAGTTGGTGCAAGCGCCGATGGCGGCAAAATTGCTGCGCTCGTCAAGTCGGCGCTTGGCTAATCAATAATGACTGAGCCAATGCTTCGCTGCGCGACGCAACGAGACATAGAGGGCATTGCCAATTTGTTGTCCTCGGTTTTTTTGTACGACGGCATTCCAATAGTTCAGACCGCAGAAGAGATTGAAGAAGAATTTGTTGCACCACACTGCAACATCGAACATGACGTAATGGTGGTGGAGTGTGAAGAAGCACTTGCCGGAGTGGCATACACGTACTTTCTTCCCTCAGAGACAAAAGAAGAGCGCTGCTACATCTTCGGCGGTGTGTTGCCCCAGTTTCGTGGTCGTGGGTTTGGATCGATGCTGATGGATTGGGCAACAAAGCATGCGGAGGACTTACTGAACTCCACAGGCCGCACCTTGCCCAAGTTCATTCGCACAGACGTGAGTCAACAAAATGAATCCGCTGCTCGTCTGTTTGCAAAACTGGGTATGCGTGCAGTGAGATATGAGGAAGACCTGATTCGCTCACTGGAAAACATTCCAGAAATTCGCGTGCCTTTCGAATACACCATCACTACGTGGGACATGGCGCGAAATGAAGAGGCTAGAACGGTGAAGAATCTGGCATTCGACGATCATTGGGGTTCGACGCCCACCAGTAGCGAGATGTGGCTTCAGTTAACCCAAGGTTCAACAGCACGCATCGGTCATTCGTTTTTTGCACTGAATCAAAAAAACGAGATCGTTGGTCTTCTGCTGACGCATCGCTTCGAGTCGGATGACGAACTTCTGGGCATGAAAATCGGCTGGATTGACAAACTGGCCACCCTTGCCGAACACCGAAAACAATCAATCGGTAAGAATCTGCTGCGACATGCGTTGAGTTCGTACTTGAGCGATGGCCTTACGCACGCGGCACTAACAGTGGATACGCAAAACCCAACGGGTGCCTATGGATTGTATGAATCAATCGGATTCAGCTTTTTTCGAGGAAAGGTCACCTTCGAAATTTCCCCTGCGTAAACGATCTAAGGGCAACCAAAGCCATGCAGGTTGGCACACTCTCGACATAGCCATGCGGGGCCGTCTGGCGTATTCCAACGTGTGGCGAGCGGCGATGAACACGATTCGCACGGTGGATTGTCTTGCTTGGTGCCCTCGATAGGAATCGAACCTACGACCTGCGGTTCCGGAAACCGACGCTCTATCCACTGAGCTACGAGGGCCACGCAGTGAAGGTTAGCGGCGAGCAGTTGTGCGCTTTTCTTTAAGTAGTCGTTGGAGATGGGGGCGGTCGGCAACAATAGAAGGACCATGGCCGATCCCGTTCTCACCGTTGCGGAG
>CAZNBF010000178.1:0-1739 GCA_964571325.1 uncultured Acidimicrobium sp. | reverse complement strand
GTGAGATCAATCACGCACGCTTTGGATACACAGGGAACTTGGCGCACAACGCAGCGACTTTGCCGCGTACTTCGGCAACCGCGGCGGAGTCGTTGCGATTGCGCAGTGTTGTTGCAATGTATTCAGCAATCAACGGCATTTCGGCTTCGCGCATGCCTTGGGTGGTTACCGATGGAACGCCAATGCGCACGCCACTTGTAATGAAAGGGCTTCGTGGGTCGTTTGGAATGTTGTTTTTATTCAACGTGATTCCCGCTTCGTCCAACACCAACTGAGCTTCTTTGCCAGTCAATTCAGCGTCGAACGGCCTCAAGTCCACCACCATCATGTGCGTGTCGGTGCCGCCGGAGACCAAACGGAAACCCTGCTTGGACAAGGCCTCGGCCAACGCCGACGCATTCTTAATTATTTGTTGTGCATACAGTGCAAACTCTGGCTGCAGTGCTTCATGAAACGCCACGGCCTTCGCTGCCACTGCGTGCTCGAGTGGCCCGCCTTGGCTTCCTGGAAACACAGCCTTGTCAATGGCCGCTGCATGTGCTGCCGTCGTAAGGATGCATCCACCGCGTGGGCCGCGCAATGTTTTGTGCGTTGTGAATGTAACGACGTCTGCGTACGGAACAGGGTTCGGGTGCACGCCACCAGCAACCAAACCTGCAATGTGTGCAATATCAAACATCATGAGCGCGCCAACTTCATCGGCAATCGCTCTAAACGGCTGTGGCTCTAGCCGACGCGGGTACGACGTTGTTCCGGCAACAATCAACTTCGGTTTGTGCTTGATTGCCAATTCTCGAACTTGATCGAAATCAATTCGCTCGTCGGTGTCGTTCACACGAAACGATTGAAAGTTGTACAAGATTCCACTTGCGTTCACTGGCGAACCATGGGTGAGGTGACCACCGTGATCGAGGCTCAGACCCAACACCGTGTCGCCAGGCTTAATGAGCCCAAGGTAAACCGCCATATTTGCGCTTGCACCGGAGTGGGGTTGAACGTTGGCGTGATCGGCGCCAAACAGTTTCTTCACGCGCTCAATCGCCAAGGCTTCGATTTCGTCGACTACAGCGTTTCCGCCGTAATAACGCTTTTGCGGATAGCCCTCGGCATATTTATTGGTGAGTACCGAACCAGTTGCTTCCATCACGTCTGGCGAAGTGAAGTTTTCGCTCGCAATCAATTGCAGGCCGGTTACTTGCCGTTCGCGTTCCTTGTCGATCAGACCAAAGACTTCGTTGTCACGCGATTTTTCTGATGGCCAAGGCATTAACGAGCTCCTTCTTGTTGTTCAATTTCGGCAAGTTGTGCAACTCGCCGCTCGTGACGACCGCCCTCATATTCGGTAGTCATAAATACTTCGAGAATTTTTTCTGCTTGTTCAAACGTCACGACGCGTCCGCCCATCGACAACACATTGGCGTTGTTGTGAGAGCGCGCCATTTCGGCAAGGTACAAGTCGTTGCACAGTGCTGCGCGCACGCCGTTCACTTTGTTCGCAGCAATCTGCTCGCCTTGACCACTTCCGCCCATCACGATGCCAAATTGGGCCTTGCCGTCGCGTACTGCCCTCGCCACTGCGGCGCAAATAGGTGGATAGTCAACGCTTTCGGTGGAGTGAGTACCGAAGTCGGTAACCACATGACCCGCCCGTTCGAGCACACCGATGAGATGCTGCTTCAGTTCGAAGCCTGCGTGATCGGAACCGATCGCAATGGTTTGTTGCTGTGAAGTTGACACCG
>CAZNBF010000177.1:0-1758 GCA_964571325.1 uncultured Acidimicrobium sp. | reverse complement strand
GAGGCCCGTGCAGTGCCCGTGTGCTGCGAGATCGACGACACATTCAATATGGACCCGCAAGACTTGTTGGCCAGGATCACCGATCGAACACGCGCGGTCATCGTGGTGCACATGCTTGGTACGCCTGCTCGGCTTGTCGAGATCAAAAAGATTTGCGACGATCGAGGCATCGTGCTGATTGAAGACTCTGCATGGGGCTGCGGCGGGTCGCTTGATGGCAAAGCACTAGGCACATGGGGTGCAATGGGCACATACAGTTTCGACTTTGCCAAGACAATGACCACAGGCGAGGGCGGCATGGTGGTGTTTAACGACACCGCAATGTTTGAGCGAGCAAAGGCGTGGCACGACCACGGACACGAAAACAACCCCGCGGTGCCCAGATGGGAAGACACTCGCGCGGGCAGTGGGTTTAACTATCGAATGATGGAACTGCAGGGCGCTGTTGGCTTGGCGCAGTTGCGAAAGTTGCCGGCAGTAGTTGCGGCGCAACGCGCCAATCGCGACTCCGTGTTGGCTGCCATCGCCGATATTCGCGGCATCACGTTGCGGGTCGAGCCGCAAGGTTCGAACGGAACAGCCGATGCAGTGGTGTTCAACGTGCCGGATAAAGCAGCCGCACTACGTTGCCGAGCAGCGTTGCTTGAACAAACGATTTCTACAAAAATTCTGCCAGAGGCAACCACATGGCACTTCGCCGAAACATGGACGCACATGCCCGAGTTGGTTGCTGCGCACGGCGGAACACTGACCGAGGCCTTCCCTCGCTCGCGCGCAAGGCTTGAGGCGTCTGTTTCATTGCCTGTTTTTGTGAATATGGCGGCAGACTTTCCGAGCAGAGTTGCCAGCGCCTTGCGCGCGGCGCTTGAGGGGAAGGGTGCAACATCATGACGACGCCACTGATTGCAATCATCGTTCCTACGTACAACCATGAGAAATTCATTGGTCGTTGCCTTCGCTCGCTACTGAACCAAACTTTTGCACGCGACAAATACGAAATCATCGTTGTGGATGACGGCAGCACCGACAAAACGCAGGCTGCGCTCAAGGTTTTCATGAACGACATTGTTTACATTCGCAATGACGAGAACATGGGTCTTCCTGCGGCAATCAACAAGGGCATCGCCAGCACCCGTTCGCCATATGTTGTGCGCGTCGATTCTGACGACTATGTGAACGAGTCGTTTTTGAGCGTGTTGTACATGTTCTTGGCGGAGAATCGCGAGATGGACGCAGTCAGTTGCGACTACCTGTTGGTGAACGACCGCGAAGAAGTGATTGGTCGGAAGAACTGCATGGAAGAACCAATTGCGTGCGGCATCATGTTTCGCACCGACCAGCTGATTGACATTGGTCTGTATGACGAATCATTTTTGTTGCATGAGGATCGCGACCTGCGCTTCCGATTTTTAAAGAAGTACGACATTCATCGCGTGGAGTTGCCGATGTATCGCTATCGCAGGCACGACAGCAATATCACCAACAACGGTGAGGCCGATGAACTGCACCGCAATAAGTTGGTTGAAAAACACGGGGAAGAGGCGCGATAGACGTGGTTGCAATGAAACTGGGCTCGATGACCGTGACGCCAACGGGACGACCATACGTCATCGCCGAGATTGGCGTTAACCACGAAGGCTCGTTGGAAACAGCGAAACGTTTGATTGAGCTTGCGCACGAGGGCGGCGCACATGGCGCCAAGTTTCAGAGCTACAAAGCCAACACATTGGCCTCGAAGCAATCGCCTGCATATTGGGA
>CAZNBF010000176.1:0-1768 GCA_964571325.1 uncultured Acidimicrobium sp. | reverse complement strand
TGCAGCAACCACAATGACTGAACGGTGTCGGTGCCATTCGTCGATCGAAGAAATAACACACGCTTGCCGTCGGGGCTAACGGTGATGGTTCGTGGTTCGCCCAACGTGAGGCGCTGAGTGCGTGCGTACTGGCGCGGGAAGGTATCGGTCATGCGCGAAGTTGGCCTGAGGCATCTATGGCAACGGGCTTGCCAACCCATTCGGTTGTACACATCTCGACGCCAAGGTTCGTGTCATTCGAAACACACCATGCACGACTTCCGTTTGCAAGCAGCACGGCAGCACGAATGGTTTCAGGTTTGCCCGAACGATCGTGCATCACGCTGTATGCCTCGATAGTTGCAGGCCCCGCCGCTTCTGCAGTGGGCGTAACTTCGCGTTTCGGAAGCGCATCCACTTGGGCTTGCGGCGAATCATGTTTAAAGCCGTTAGTCGGGGGAGTCGCGCCGTACACGCCGAACGAATGCTTGGTGGCATATCCGCCGTTGGCCCAAACAAAACCCTTCTCTTGGGGTTGGCTACGAACCTTTTCCATGGTCGTCGCAATTGCATGCATGACGTAGTTATTGAATGGTCCGCCTGCAAACGGCAAGCCGCCAGTGATCGTAAGTTGACGCTGCAGCGAAAGACCCAAAGAGTGCGCGCCAAGTTGCACAGCAGATGGAAAGCACGAATACAGATCGACAAACTGAATTTCGTCGAGTGTGGTGTCGGCCAGTTGTAACACGCGTTGCCCACCAAAACGGATTGCCGGTGTATCGGTAAACGAGTGGCGATGTGAAACAAAGTTGTGTTCGTGGCAGTCGGTGCCAGCATGCGGAAACACCCACTTGTCCCGGGGAACGCCAAGCGCTTGGGCTTTTTCTGCAGAGCACATGATGAGAGCAGCTGCCATGTCCACGTCGTTATTCGAGTTCATCAATTTTGTGTAGGGAAAACCAATCATTCGGTTGGTGGCAGTGGGAGTCCGTATCTCTTCTGCGCTGTATTCATTTCGCAGCCAGGCGTTCGGGTTCGATTTCGCAACCGAGCTAAATCGAGACCACAATTCGCTGATTGCCTGCTGATGCTCGGGGACCGTGCGTTGTTTTGAATACCGAATTGCGGTTTCGAACATGGGATATATCTCGATGGGAAGCATGATCTTGAGGCCCAACTCAATTTCGTGGTTCATCATCAATTCTTCGCCATCAATTTCCGGCGCGTCGTCACCTTCGGATTGTGTAGATGCCGACATCCACGCCAGGTTCTGTTCGGCATTTCGCGCTCGACGGCGCGACCGCGTTGTTTCGCCGCCAGAGAGAATGATCAAGTCTGCATCGCCGCGTTGAATTTCGAGAGCAGATGTATTGACAAGCGTTTGTGGCAGGTTGCCGCCATGCGGGGTATACGCATATCGGTTTGCCGAGATGCCAAGTGCTCGTGCAATGCTTCGCGCAGGGTTCGGCTCGCGCGTGGAAAGCGAGCGAATGACGCGGATGATGCTTGCGTTGCCAAGTTTGGCAATACCTGCATCGACCGCGGCATCTGAAACTGCCTGCACCATCAGTTCGATTGGGCCCCTGGCGTTGGCAATCGTTTCCTCGTGTTGAGCCACCTGCGCTTGGCCCACCAAGACAGGAGTGCGAGGGTCGATCGTCACATTGCCCACTCTAGTTTTGGCTATTTCGCGACAAACTATCGGCATGAATGGTCGTGACCTATGCTCGTTCGCGGTGTCAACTTCACAGCAACAAACCATTGCGATCGGTTCCGATCACGCAGGCTT
>CAZNBF010000175.1:0-1790 GCA_964571325.1 uncultured Acidimicrobium sp. | reverse complement strand
TTGCACTCTCACCAACTCGAATGACTGCATGCACGCGACAAAGTGAAATTTTTGGCATGCAAAATTCTGGAAAGTTGTTTCAAGAGGGCCCCGCACATGTCGGTGTCTCATCGACGAGTGATGCCGTCACGCTCGAAGTTCATGGCTTACAAAAAACTTTCCCTCTTCTAAAGGGTTCGCTGATGCGCCGTCGGGTCGGTTCGGTGTATGCCGTGGACGGTGTCGATTTGGTCTTACGCCAAGGTCACAGTCTTGCGTTGGTTGGTGAGTCAGGTTGCGGCAAGACAACTACATTGCTCGAAATCTTGAACATGGTCGCACCTGAGGCCGGCACGATTACTGTTCTCGGTCGCAATGTCCAGAAACTTTCTAAGTCGGAGCGACTCGAGATGCGCAAGGACTTGCAGATTGTCTTCCAAGACCCATTTGCTTCGCTGGATCCGCGTTTACCGATTGGCGATGCAATCGCAGAACCACTTGAAAACTTCGGCATGTCACAACAAGATCAAAATAAGCGCGTTGTCGAGTTGCTTGAACTTGTCGGTCTTAATAGCGAGCAGGCTAGTAAATATCCAAACGAGTTCTCGGGTGGGCAACGTCAGCGCATCGCGATTGCGCGCGCTCTTGCATTAAACCCCAAAATTGTTGTACTTGACGAACCAGTTTCAGCACTTGATGTCAGCGTGCGTGCAGGTGTACTCAACTTGCTCGCCGAATTGCAAGAAAAACTTAATTTGAGCTATCTGTTTGTGTCGCACGACTTGGCTGTGGTGCAACACGTCGCCGACGACATCGCCGTAATGTATCTCGGTTCTATCGTTGAGTCAGGCTCAGTGCGCGATGTCTTCGCAAATCCACAGCATCCGTACACGCAGGCGCTTCTATCGGCGGTTCCAATTCCCGATCCAAAGATTGAACGTGGTCGCAAACGTATTTTGTTGCAAGGCGAGTTGCCTAGTCCAGCGAACCCGCCGTCAGGGTGCCGTTTTCACACTCGTTGTCATGTGCGCGCGACATTGTCGCCCGAACTCGCTGCACGATGTGCAAGCGAGAGGCCGTCGCTTAATGCCAGCAAGCACGGCGCTGTCGCATGCCACGCCCCGCTCAACTAGTTTTTCATCGTTGGTGCCATCTAGTGTTAGCCGGTGGCTGAACCGTGGCAAGAAGTTGACGACGCGCTTTATAAAAAGTTTGAGTTCGCCAATTTTCTTGAGGCTTTTGCATTTATGACCAAGGTTGCTCAATTGGCAGAGGAACATGATCATCACCCCGATTGGTCAAACTCCTGGAACATTGTTGAGATCAACCTCTGCAGTCACGACAAGGGCCGAACAGTGACCGACCGAGATCATCGGCTGGCAGAATCAATCAACGCAATGTTGAAAGAAGGCACTAAATGAGCGATGTACATCCCAATGTTTCGCGTGTGGTTTCCGCCGCTAAAGAGCGTGGCCTTGACATTGTCACAAAACGATTTCCCGAAGGTACCAAAACCGCCGCAGATGCTGCAGCAGCAATCGGCGTAACCGTCGGCCAAATCGTCAAGAGCCTGGTGTTCGGCGTTGACGGCGAAATAGTGATGGCACTCGTAAGCGGATCAAACCAGCTCGACGAAAAGAAGCTTGCCCTTGCCGCAGGTGGTGCAAAGTGCGCACGTGTAGATGCCGATGCCGTACGCGAAGCAACGGGCTATCCCATCGGTGGCGTGCCTCCCTTTGGTCACAGCACACAACTGCGTGTGTTTGTTGATCCGGACTTGTTGCAGTACGACGAGGTGTGGGCTGCTGCGG
>CAZNBF010000174.1:0-1836 GCA_964571325.1 uncultured Acidimicrobium sp. | reverse complement strand
CCAACCGATCACGATTATGAATCAGTTGCTCAATTTGTTGACGTGCAAGTTCGCGGCGACGAGCTAATTCACTCAGTACTTTCTCGCGATACTCGCGCGCTTCGTTGACCATGTCTCGACCTTGCTGTTTGGCAAGTTCAATTTCTGCCTCAACATCGGCGGCAGCATCATTTTGTCGGCGGGCGGCCTCTAGTTCGGCATCTTGTCGCATACGAGATGCGTCGGCGCTCGCCTCCCGCACCAAACGTTCAGCAGATTCTGCGGCACGTAAGCGCATCTGTTGTGCAGCTTCGCGAGCAACAGTAAGCACCCTCGCCGTTTCCTCGCCCAACAATGCAGTAACGGTCTCTTCATCAAGAACACCCGGGGCCGACATGCCGCGCGTTTGCATCGCGCGCAATTCACTTTCTAGAAAGCGTTCACGCTCCTGCAGGCGAGCGAGTTCGGCCGAAACCATACGCAAAAAATCGCGTACCTCCTCCTGCTCGTAGCCGCGGCGCCCAACCGTAAACTGCGCTGCGCCAACTGCGGCGGGCGAGGATGGATCGGGGCGCGAAAATGAAATCGCCATGGAATCAACAGTACGCCGTGGTTACAGCGAGATCGTGGCATTCGTCAGGCCACTGCCTCCAAGGGCTTCGAGTGCCGCCAGGGCCTCTGCAAGATCATTGACAGGTATAACCGTTACTTTTGGGCCAACCGCACGACGCGCTGCCGCAATCTCTTCATCACTTTGCGACGCAGGAATAATGAATACGTCTGCTCCAATGGCCTTTACCGCTACTGCCTTTTGTTGCAGAGCGCCAATTGAACCAACCACTTCTTCTTCGCTAATCGTCCCGGTAGCGACTACTTTCTTCCCACCCATGAGGTCGCCTGGGGTCAATTCATCCAGCAGTGCAAGGGTAAACGCCAGGCCAGCTGATGGTCCGCCGATCTGGTCCGTATCAATTCCCACCTCAAAAGGAAGATCGACCGTACGAGTATCTGCAGGGACAAAACCGATAATGACACGGTTGGGTTCGTCTGGGCTAACGATGAGTTGCACTCTTCGTTCAACGCTGGTGGAGGTTTTGTGCGGTGTGACTGTGAGCGTCACAACTTCGCCTTCTTTTTTACCCGCCATTAATGGCGCAAGTTCGGCCAGCGTTTCGGTTAGTTCACCATTTAATGCAGTGATCGTGTCTCCAACGCCAAGTTGCTTGCATGCACTTAGTGCAACTGCGGTCTCCAAGCACACCAACTCGTTAACCACGATTGCACCGAGTGCAAATGACGCTTCAAGGCCCAACCGCGTATAGGCAACGTATTCGGCAATTTGCTTGGCAGAAGTCATTGATTGGAAACCAATTTGCTGCTGCACTCCGGGTGTGCTTTCACCAAATCGCTCTTTATATGTTTGAACATCCACGTCGGGGTCAAGCGCGCCAACAAGAGCATCAAGCGCTGTTAATTGTCCTCCATAGGCGGTCACAAACATCACAGACGATTCGGCTGGATAACGCGTCACTTGCGATAGTGCCTTTTTGTCAAAACTTAACCGACTTGCAACTTGTTCAACCGAACCGGGCGCAAGTTCCCACAGTCGCACACTGATGAGCGATGATGCGATGACGGCAATGAGCGAAACCCAACCAAGTGTCAAAAGTGGAAGGGCCCACCACAATCGACGATGTTCCTTATTGTTTGTGGAGTAAGGGTTTTCGGTATCAATTGCTATCTGCAACCCAGGTGGGGGCAAGGGTACGCTTGTATTCATCGTGATGCCATTGTCGTCATTCATCCCTGCGTTCATGTCCACCTCCTTTGCCGCTTCAGTGCCAGGAGTAACTGTAC
>CAZNBF010000173.1:0-1840 GCA_964571325.1 uncultured Acidimicrobium sp. | reverse complement strand
CTTTGAAATCGTCGTTGTTGCCGTCGAGGCAGTCGCCCCACACGTTCCATACGTGGCCAAGAGTCTTGTCGCCTACTGGCACGGTGATGCCGTGGCCGGTGTTGCGCACTGGAGTACCGCGGCGCAAACCGTCGGTTGGCTTCAAGCACACTGCACGCACTCGGCTGTGGCCAAGCTGCTGTGCAACCTCGGCCAACACGTTGTTTGGCTTCCCATCCACCATCACGGTGAACTCAAGTGCTTGGTTCAACTCTGGAAGGGCGCCACGTGGAAACTCCACGTCGATTACCGGACCGGCAATCGCGACTACGCGTCCTTCTTTCAATCCTGTGGTTGCTGTTGCTGTGCTCATAATGTGCTCCTATTTTCTACAACTGTTACGCGGACTTGCCAGAGCCGAGGGCCTCGGCACCGCCAACGATTTCCATGATTTCTGTGGTGATTGAGTCTTGACGTGCACGGTTCATAATGCGCGAGAGGTTCTTGATGATTTCCTCGGCGTTGTCTGTTGCCGATTTCATTGCGCGCTGACGAAACGCGTGCTCGCTTGCTGCTGCATTGAGTAGCGCGGCATACACGCGGGCCTCGACATAACGCGGCAGCAATGTTTCCAAAATAACTGATGGATCTGGCTCAAATTCGTAGCCACCTCCACCGCCTTCTGGCTTGCCATCGCCGCCAGCAATTACATCTCGCTCAAGTGGAACCAACGGGCGACGCACAACTTCTTGCGAACCGGCCGAAATAAAGCGGGTGTACACCAGCTCTACCCGGTCCACTTTTCCACTCGTGTACAAATCAACAACGTATTCGCCGATGCTCTTTGCATCTGCGTACGCAGGCGTGTCTGAAAAACCAGAAAAGCCTTGGCCCATTTTGTAACCGCGGAAGCGGAAGTACCCTTCCGACTTTCGGCCAACTGGAACAACCAGGTAGTCCTTGCTTGCAAGAACATCGGCTTTGATTTCGCCTTCAACGGCACGCATGACACCCGAGTTGTAACCGCCACACAAACCGCGATCGGCGGTGATCGAGACGTAGCACGTAGTGCGAATCTGGTCGCGCGACTTCAAGAAAGGCGAATCGTTTCCAGCACCACTAGCGGCCAAGTCCTTCACCACTTCGGTAATGCGCTCGGAATATGGAACGGCGGCAATCACACGCTGCTGGGCTTTGACGATGCGCGAAGCAGCGATCAATTCCATTGCGCGTGTAATTTTCTTTGTCGCTTGCACGGACCGAATTCGTCCGCGCAAAATGCGCTCTTGACCGCCAGCCATGGATTACTCCGTTGCGAGTGTCTTGGCGCTAGCGGCTTCGCCAACTTCACCGGCATCGGTGCGAGTTGGATCGGCGCTAGCCGTTGTGGATGTGACCTTGAATGCTTCTTTGAATGCAGTCACGATCTGCGGAAGATCCTTCGGCACATCGGCCTTCGGGTCTTGGCGGATGCCTGCAATCACTGATGCATGACGTGTACGCATGTGATCGAGCAATTCGTTTTCAAATCGACGAACATCGGCAACTGGAATGGAGTCGAGGTAGCCCTTCGTTCCGGCGAAGATCGAAACCACCTGCTCCTCAATTGGCATTGGGCTGTTCAGTGGCTGCTTGAGCAATTCCACCAAGCGGTAACCGCGCTCCAACTGTGCCTTCGAGATTGGGTCGAGTTCGGAACCGAACGTGGCGAATGCTTCCAACTCACGGAACTGTGCAAGGTCGAGCTTCAGAGTTCCCGAAACGCTCTTCATTGCTTTGATCTGTGCAGCACCACCCACGCGAGATACCGAGATACCTACGTCGACGGCTGGACGAACACCCGACTTGAACAAGTTGTCTT
>CAZNBF010000172.1:0-1848 GCA_964571325.1 uncultured Acidimicrobium sp. | reverse complement strand
TTGTATGGGACACGGCAGACGCAGCGCAGAAGCTTTCGATTGCAAGTTTCGACGGTGTTCGCCTCACTGGCGACGGAATGGTCATTGTGCTGGCGTTTACTGCCGATGGTACTGAAATACCGCAACCAGCCTCGGCTGCAACTCTCGGCACTTACCAACAGCAGGGTTAGAACACTCGCGATGCACGCGGTGGTGCTCGTAGGCGGTTTCGGAACCCGACTTCGGCCGCTCACTTACTCGATTCCAAAACCGCTTTTACCGATTGCTCATGTCGCAATGGTCGAGCGATTGATGAACTCACTTGCTCTTGGTGGAGTAACAGATGCAGTCTTGGCGCTTGGTTTCAAACCCGAGCCGTTTTATGCAGCATTTCCAAACGGCATGTGCGGTTCAATCAAATTGACGTATGCCGTTGAAGACACTCCACTCGACACTGCGGGTGCAATTGGTTTTGCGGCAAGAGTGGCTGGAATAGACGACACATTCGTCGTTGCAAATGGTGATGTGCTCACAGATCTTGATGTTGCTTCGCTGATTGCATTTCATCGCAGCCATGATGGCGAAGGAACTATTTCCCTTACGCCTGTGGACGACCCGTCTCAGTTCGGAATTGTTGAAACAGACGACAGCGGCAAAGTTTTGCGGTTTGTCGAAAAACCACAACCGGGTGAAACAACGAGCCGCTATGCCAGCGCAGGCACCTATGTGTTTGAACCGTCGGCGCTGAAGCGAATGCCGGGTGATGCAAAGCTCTCGATTGAGCGTGTGGTCTTCCCGTCGATGGTGGAGGAGGGCCAGTTGTATGCGATGGCAACTGACGACTATTGGATAGATGCCGGACGGCCAGACACTTATATTGCAGCCAATATTCACGTTGCCAAGTTGCATGATTCTGCTGTGCATGAATCTGCCGTTATTGAAGAAGGAGTTCGGATTGTCGACAGTGTCATTGGCGCAGACGTGCGAATTGCTCCTGGCGCGACGATTCGGGGCAGCGTTCTATTGCCAGGGGCGGTCATCCAGGCGGGCGCTCGTGTGGAAAACTCCTTAGTCATGGGCACGGTAGGTAGCGGCGCATCAATTGGGCAATGCATTGTTGGCGCCGACGGATCTGTGCCGTCAAATCTTTCCGCAACAGACATGAAGTTTCCATCAGAGGACAAAACCACAGCGTGACGAAGGTATTGGTTTGCGGTGGGGCCGGGTTTGTCGGTTCTCATCTCGTCGAGCGATTGCTGGCCGACGGACACACCGTAGATGTAATTGACGACTTGTCTACTGGCTCGCTTGCGAATCTTTCCGACTCGAGAAACATTGGTGGTGCTTTGAAGTTTCATCACCTGGATGTTTCGGCTATCGAGTTTGGCGAACTAGTTGGGCTTCGCCAGCCTGAAGTGATTTTTCACTTGGCACTCTTGCCGCCACAGTCCTCGGATACTCAAGATGTGCTTCGCTCGGTGCCAATGCTGCTTTCGGTTTTGGAGGCAGCACGAATGCACGGAGTGGGGAAAGTGGTGGTGTGTATTCCGGCGGGTTTGTTATACGGCGAAGTGGCTGCACGATATCTTCCCGTGAAAGAGGGGCGCAAGGCCGATGCTATTGGGGTTCCGCACGTGATGGCGCAAACGTTGGTCGATCTACTTGGCGTATACAGGGAAACCCACGGCATTGAGTTCACGGTGTTGGCGACAACAAACATCTATGGTTTGCGGCAACGCGGACAAGACGGTGTTGTGGCGGCGTTTGCATCGGCGATTATTCGCGATGAAGACCCAGAGATTTACGGAAATGGCAAGGAGACACGGGATTTCCTGTACATCGACGACGCCGTGGATGCGCTAGTGCGCT
>CAZNBF010000171.1:0-1855 GCA_964571325.1 uncultured Acidimicrobium sp. | reverse complement strand
TCGAGGGCAAGCGGTATATCGACCTCGTGCAAAGTTATGGCGCGGTCATTTTGGGCCATGCGCACCGCGCAATTACTTCGGCGCTTGTGGCAGCCGCAGGTGACGGCACATCGTTTGGCGCGCCAACTCCAAGGGAAATGAAACTTGCCGAGGCTATTCGCGAGCGAGTGCCAAGCTGCGAACGGGTGCGCCTCATGAATAGCGGCACCGAAGCAACCAGCACGGCTGTGCGCCTTGCCCGTGGCGCAACCGGCCGAAAAAAAATCATTACATTTCACGGAAACTTCCACGGCGCAACCGATGCCTTATTGGCAGCCGGTGGCAGTGGAGTCGCAACGCTTGGTATCCCAGGCACTGCAGGTGTTCCGGAAGAAGCAGTTGCTAACACGATCGTTGTTCCTTACAACGTTGTTCCCGAAATTGGTAACGACGTTGCGGCAGTAATTGTCGAACCAGTAGCAGCCAACATGGGCGTTGTTGCGCCGGCCGCAGGCTTTCTTGAAGGCCTACGCGCAGCTTGCGACAAAGCAGGCGCACTACTTGTTTTTGACGAGGTCATCACTGGCTTTCGTCTCGGGTCGGGCGGTGCGCAAGCAAAGTACGACATTCGTCCCGACATCACGTGTTTCGGAAAAGTAATTGGCGGCGGGCTGCCTATCGGCGCAATCGGCGGATCGCGCTCGGTCATGGAGCACCTCACGCCAATTGGCAAAGTGTTCCATGCGGGAACTCTTGCAGGTAATCCGCTGGCAACTGCCGCGGGCCTTGCTGCACTGAATGAACTGACGCCCGATGTGTATATGGAACTTTCGGCGCGCGCGCGTCAACTGGCAACTATCTTGCGCGACGCATGTGCAAGTGCGGGCATTGTGGCGCAGTTTCCTGTGGTTGGCACGCTCGTCGGAGCATTCTTCGGCAATGACATTCCAACAAATTTCGACGAAGCAAAGCAGACCAACGAAAAAATGTACGCAGCATTTTTCCACGCCATGTTGCGCGAAGGCGTAGCAATGGCCCCCGGTGCTTACGAGGCCCTATTCGTTGGTGTTGGTCACGACGATGCCGTGATGCAGCAGTTGGGCGAAGCCGCACACCGCGCAGCAGCCAGTGCTGTTCGCACGCAATAGATTTATTGCATGCGCCTGTTTCTTTCCGCACGGCTGTGGGCAACCTTCGGCGTGCTTGCGGTGCTTGGTCTTGTCACCTTTGGCATGTACGCATTCGTTTCAGGCGGATCATCGGCAACCAGCAATTCACAGGCCTTACATAACATTGATTTGATTGCAGCGGTGACGGGCACTCAGCCCGACGAAGGTTGGCAGGTTGACAACGGAAAAACGGTTGGCAACATCACAATGACCTTGGACGACGGGCGAATCGTTTCCATTGTCGACGGAACGCCGAGCGAAGTATCGTGCACAAATTTCACCGACCCGTACGCGTGCGTGCTGCTTGCCGACATGTTGGGCCCAGCAGTGATCTGGTTTACCTATGTGCCAGCAGATGAAAAGAACGGCAAACAAATGCTTACGCTTCCCGCATTGGTTGACATGCAAGCTGGTGGCGATTTGGGCGTGTTGCAAAACGACTTAGTGATCAAACTTGCCAACGGCGTCGATCGCACGTGCGCATCCGAGACGGCAACGCTTCGAGAATTCATCACCAAGTACTCATCTAACAGCATTTCAATGCTGAATATTCTTGCTGACGAGATCACCGAAGTGATCTGCGAGTCTCAGTAGCTATTTAGCCGTTGGGCGTGCTTCGGTGCCAACAAATGCTGGTGGCTTTGGAAGCGAGGCAAAATCTTTGTCGAGTGTTGCAAACGAAGTAGCGCCGTTTTCAAGTGCAAGGA
>CAZNBF010000170.1:0-1883 GCA_964571325.1 uncultured Acidimicrobium sp. | reverse complement strand
GCAGACGTATTTGTTACTGCAACTGGCAACGAAGCAATCGTCACGGTTGATCACATGGCCCGCATGAAGCACAACGCAATCGTGTGCAACATTGGCCACTTCGACAACGAAATCGATATGGCTGGTTTGGCTCGCAGCGGTGCAGTTCGTGACGAACTCAAAGCTGGAACCGACCTGTGGACGTTCAAAGACGGACACGCAGTCATCGTGTTGGCGGAAGGTCGTTTGGTCAACCTTGGTTGTGCAACTGGCCACCCAAGCTTCGTGATGAGTTGCTCGTTCTCCAACCAAGTCATTGCGCAAATGGAGTTGTTCGGCAATCTCGACAACTATCCACTTGGCGTGTATGTGTTGCCTAAGCATCTTGACGAAAAGGTTGCGGCATTGCACCTTGACGCGCTTGGTGCAGTGTTAACGAAGATGACCGATGAGCAAGCCGACTACCTTGGCATTGCGCCAAGTGGCCCGTTCAAGCCAGAGGCATACCGCTACTAATTCGCTATTCGCCCCATTGCTCATCTTGAGTGCTCGGAGTGAGCGCTTCAAGGTGCAGCAATGGGAGCGTGCGAGCAACGATTGGTCCGATTCCGAACGCAAAAACGAGCGTTCCGACTCCGACTGCACCGCCAAGTGCGAATCCGACGACGAGCACCGATACTTCAACGATGGTGCGAGCGCGACTTACTTTGATGCCGCGTTGAGCAAGACCGGTAAACAATCCGTCGCGTGGCCCAGGCCCGAGCCCAGCGCCGATGTACATGCCTGAACCAATTCCCAAAATGACGATGCCGCCAAGCATGAGCGCGATGCGCAATGGCAGCGATTCGGCGCGTGGAATGATGTCGATGACGACGCCGGCGACAAGACCGATTTGAACAGCATTCAACAGTGTGCCGATTCCCGGCTTTTGACGAAGTGGAATCCAGAGGAAGAGCACCAAAAAACTGGTGAGGATGAGGGCGCGACCGAACGGCCAGCCAATTTGTTTGCTCAAGCCATCATGGAAAACGTCCCACGGTGCAAGTCCCATGTGTCCTTGCTTTTGCATTCCAACGCCAATTCCGAACAGGACCAGTCCGCCTACACATCGTGTAAGTCGTTGCACGGGCCGATCGCGTAACGGTGCAATGAAGTAATTCGGCATTGTCTAACCGTAGTACTCAGTGCTGAGGAGTTTGGGTTTGTTTTCTTATTGTTGTGCAGGGTGTGGGCAGTTAGTGCGTAAAGCGTGTGAACAGTGTGCATCCAAGATTGCACTGTGCCCAACGCCGCACTGTAGCGATGCACTTGTTGCGCTTTCTTATGTTGGGCTCGTGCGCGATTTGATGCTGGCGTTCAAGTACAGAAATCATCGGGCTCTTGCCCAATTATTTGCAGATCGTCTGGTTGCAACATTGCGCACGTCTGTAGAAATCAACAGCATTGATGTGGTGACATGGGTGCCAACAACACGTGAGCGACGCACCGCACGCGGTCACGACCAAGCTGAGACACTCGCGCGAATGATGGGGCGATCACTTGGTGTGCCGGTGCGCAAACTGTTGGTGCGTGAAACAGTTGGGCATCAAACGGGGCAGAGTCGGGAAAATCGGTTGGTTGGCGTTTCTCTCCGTGCTCGATCAATACATATTCCCACCACAGTTTTGGTGGTTGATGATGTAGTGACAACAGGCGCAACGATGCGAATTGCTCAACGTGCGCTGTACCAAGCGGGGGCAGCGAGGGTTATCTGCGCTGCCGTAGCTGCCACTCCCGCCCCAGCACGGCGCAGGTAGGATCATTGACTGCATGGCACTACTCGATCGCATTCTTCGTGCCGGCGAAGGCAAAAAGGTCAAGGCACTTGCTTCGCTGGTGCCCGATATCAACGCTTTTGAGCCCGA
>CAZNBF010000169.1:0-1905 GCA_964571325.1 uncultured Acidimicrobium sp. | reverse complement strand
AAATCTCGATGGCAACAAATGGTGTTTTGTTTTTAGACGAACTTGGCGAATTTGCACCAACCGTGTTGGACGCGTTGCGACAACCATTGGAAGACGGGGTTGTGCGCCTTGCTCGGGCAAAGTCGTCTGTCACCATGCCCGCAAAGTTTTTGTTGGTTGCAGCAACCAACCCATGTCCGTGCGGCGAAGGTGCTCCTGGTGCATGTGTGTGCGACGAGCGCGCCAAGCAGCGGTACCTAAAACGTTTCTCTGGCCCATTGCTGGATCGTTTCGACTTGCGTGTTGCCGTAATGCGGCCACAAGCCGATGAAATGTTGTCCACTACTCCGGCAGAGTCGTCATCGCATATTGCTCAACGTGTTGCACTCGCACGTTCGGTTGCAATTGAACGAAATGCGTGTTTGAACTCGGCATTGAACGCCGAACTACTCGAGGCTTTTGCTCCACTGTCAAATGAGGCAAAGGCACTGCTCCGTCACCAACTTGAGCGCGGTCGGTTATCGGGCAGGGGCTACCACCGAGTGAGGCGCGTCGCAAGAACCATTGCCGACTTGCGGGGCGACATTGGCCAGATCGAGGAGGCTCACATTGCCGCGGCACTTGCGTTGCGTGTTGGCGTGCACCCGCAATTCACCGGGGATCGTGCATGACCACAACAGAAACCACCGACACGAATCTGCATCTTGACGACGAATGCATCTTTGCAGCCGCACTATGCGCCTTGCCCAAAATGGCTCCAAAGCGTCTTAAACAATTGCTCGCTCATGGTTTGCCGAGCAGTGTGTGGAACGACGTGCGCAACGAGGCTCCCGGGGCCGACCACGTGGAACGAACGGCCAAGAAAATGCAAACGGCGAACATGGGCGCAACCTTTATCGGTCATCATTCGTATCCGCAGTTGTTGCTCGACGACGCCACATCGCCAGCGGTGTTGTTTTGGCAGGGCAGGTTGGCGACACTCAATCAGCGGCGTATCGGAATTGTTGGCACGCGGGCCGCAACTGCAGCAGGCCGATACATGGCTTCACATTTAGCGTTCGATTTGGCGGAGCATGGTGTCTCCACTGTCTCGGGGCTCGCTCGCGGTATCGATGCGTGGGCGCACAAAGGTGTGGTTACTGCATGTGAGCGCGGGGTCGCACGTCCGCAACGACGTTCCCAATCTGTTGCTGCAATCGGCCTTCCAATTGGCGTGGTTGCTTCCGGTCTCGATGTCGTCTATCCGCGAGAAAATGCAGATCTATGGAAGTTCGTGGGTGAGCAAGGTCTACTACTGAGCGAGTCACCACCTGGCACCATGCCGGAGGCTTTTCGTTTCCCCATGCGCAATCGCATACTTGCTGCTCTCAGCGAGGTGCTTGTTGTCGTCGAATCAAGAACGAGTGGCGGCTCGATGATCACTGTGGAGGAGGCACAAAAACGCGACATCACTGTGATGGCGGTTCCTGGTTCGCCACGCAACTCGTCGTCGGCCGGAACCAACCTGCTCCTGCAGCAGGGTTGTGCGCCTGTTGTCGATGTACAAGATGTCTTAGTTGCGCTTGGTCTCGATAGCCGCGGTCGTCATCCACGAGTATTCGATGTTCGTCGGCATCCCAATGCGCACGATGAAGCAGTGCTCAAGGCAATGTGTGGCGAGGCACTCACGCTCGATCAAGTACTCATGCGCACCCAGGGCGATTTGGTCGCAATTGCGCTTGCACTTGGACGATTGGAATCTGATGGCTGGGTCGTAAACAACTCGGGGTGGTGGGAGGTGCTCGGCGCGCTTCCCTCGGCAGGGTACGGTGAAAGCGGTCGCTAATTATTCGTGGTGGCCGTTGGAGATGGGCCAAATGGAAACCGATGCATGGCGAATTCAGCAATTCGGCGTCTCGCTAACTGCTGCTTCTCCTCACACCATCT
>CAZNBF010000168.1:0-1905 GCA_964571325.1 uncultured Acidimicrobium sp. | reverse complement strand
AGATGGTGTGAGGAGAAGCAGCAGTTAGCGAGACGCCGAATTGCTGAATTCGCCACGCATCGGTTTCCATTTGGCTCTTCTCCAACGGCCGCGCTCAATAATTAGCGGTTGCTTTCACCGTACCCTGCCGCGGGAAGCGCACCGAGCACCTCCCACCATCCCGAGTTGTTTACTACCCAGCCATCAGATTCCAACCGACCAAGCGCAAGCGCGGTTGCGACCAAGTCTCCATGGGTGCGCATTAGTACCTGATCGAGCGTGAGCGCCTCACCACACATTGCATTGAGCACTGCAACGTCGTGGGCATTGGGATGCCGCCGAACATCGAATACTCGGGGATGACGGCCGCGACTGTCGAGGCCGAGCGCGACCAAAACATCTTGCACATCAACAACTGGAGCGCAACCTTGTTGCAGGAGCAGGTTGGTTCCGGCCGATGACGTGTTGCGTGGCGAACCCGGAACCGCCATCACAGTGATGTCGCGTTTTTGTGCCTCTTCAACAGTGATCATCGAGCCACCACTTGTTCTTGATTCGACGACAACAAGCACCTCGCTGAGTGCCGCAAGTATGCGATTACGCATGGGGAAACGAAAAGCCTCGGGCATCGTGCCAGGTGGTGACTCGCTCAGCAGCAAACCTTGCTCTCCCACGAACTTCCATAGATCTGCATTTTCTCGTGGATAGACGACGTCGAGACCGGATGCAACCACACCAATGGGAAGGCCGATTGCTGCAACAGATTGAGAACGCCGTTGCGGACGTGCGACCCCACGCTCGCACGCAGTGAAAACACCTTTGTGTGCCCACGCATCGATACCGCGGGCAAGCCCCGAGACGGTGGAAACACCATGTTCGGCCAAATCAAACGCTAAATGTGAAGCCATGTACCGGCCTGCCGCAGTTGCGGCCCGGGTGCCAACAATTCCGATTCGCCGCTGATCGAGTGCAGCCAAACTGCCTTTCCAAAACAACACCGCTGGCGATGTGGCGTCGTCGAGCAACAACTGCGGATACGAATGATGACCGATGAATGTCGCACCCATGTTCGCCGTTTGCATTTTCTTGGCCGTACGTTCGATGTGGTCGGCCCCGGGAGCTTCGTTGCGTACGTCATTCCACACACTGCTTGGCAAACCATGAGCGAGCAATTGCTTGAGACGCTTTGGAGCCATTTTGGGCAATGCGCACAGTGCAGCAGCAAAGATGCATTCGTCGTCGAGATGCAGGTTCGTGCCAGCGATTTCGGTTGTGGTCATGTGCGATCTCCGGTGAATTGTGGGTGCACACCAACCCGCAACGCAAGTGCCGCGGCAATGTGAGCCTCCTCGATCTGTCCAATGTCACCCCGCAAGTCGGCAATGGTTCTTGCGACGCGCCTCACTCGGTGATAACCCCTGCCCGACAACCGACCACGCTCAAGTTGATGGCGGAGCAGTGCCTTTGCTTCATTTGATAATGGAGCAAATGCCTCGAGCAACTCGGCGTTCAATGCCGAGTTCAAACACGCGTTTCTTTCGATTGCAACCGAACGTGCAAGTGCTACACGTTTAGCAATAAGCGACGACGACTCTGAAAGAGTTGTAGACAACATTTCATCGGCTTGCGGCCGCATTACAGCAACACGCAAATCGAATCGATCTAGCAACGGGCCAGAAAAACGTTTTAGGTATCGCTGTTTAGCTCGCTCATCGCACACACAGACACCCGGCGCACCTTCGCCACACGGACACGGGTTGGTTGCTGCAACCAACAAAAATTTGGCCGGCATGGTGACCGATGACTTTGCCCGAGCAAGGCGCACCACCCCATCTTCCAACGGTTGTCGCAACGCGTCCAACACTGTTGGCGCAAATTCGCCAAGTTCGTCTAAAAACAAAACACCATTTGTTGCCATCGAGATTT
>CAZNBF010000167.1:0-1918 GCA_964571325.1 uncultured Acidimicrobium sp. | reverse complement strand
AGGTGATTGCATCAACCAACTGCTCGCGGGTTGTTGTATCGACACCATTAAATGAGAGCACTACGTCGCCCTCTTGAATGCCAGCAGAAGCCGCAGGTGAATCTGCGGCGGGCGGAAACGAGATCTTCACTTCGCCTGTCTGTGCATACCGACCTGCCGTTACATAAACGCCGGAAAATAAGGCGAACGCAATAACGGCGTGCATCAGTGAACCTGCGGTGATCACCAACAGACGCTTTGGATACGACTGTGATCGATAGGCGCGTGCTTCGTCGGCTGGGTCGCACTCGTCAAGGTTGTTCATTCCGACAATGCGCACGAAGGCCCCAAGTGGAAACGCGCGCAGGCCGTACTCGAGTTCGCCGCGTTTGGCGCTCCAGACCCTTGGGCCAAAGCCCATGTAGAACTGGGTGACTTTCATTCCACACTTACGTGCGGTAACGAAGTGCCCTACTTCGTGCAGAAAAACAGAGACAATGAGACCAACCACGAACACCAATGTCCATGGATTAGATACACCCAACCAAATGAGAAGACCCACCAGCACAACTGTGCTGAACACTGTCGTGCTTTGCTTACTAGATCCTTCTGGCCGATCGACGGTGTCGCCACCGGCAACAATTTCATCTCGAAACTTCTTATAGAAATCGCTCAACTGGCCACTACCTTCTCGGCTGCTGTTCGCGCCGCTCTATCTGCTTCCAATATGTCTTCAACCTCATGTGCGTTTGCACTGTCGTGATGTTGCAAAGTTTCTTCAATGATTGCTGGTATTTGCGACCACAACACTTGACCGGACAGAAACGCTTCGACTGCAACTTCGTTGGCCGCGCTCAGCCAAGCTGGCGCCGTGCCGCCTATTCGACCCGCTTGGTACGCCAGCGAAAGGCAGCGGAATGTTTCGGTGTCGGGCAATTCGAAATCCAGGCGATTCAATGTTGACCAGTCGATACCGCCGAATGGAATGCTCGCACGTTGTGGGTAATCGAGGGCATAGGCAATAGGAAGTCGCATGTCGGGCATTGACAGTTGCGCGATTACTGCCCCATCAGTGAACTCGACCATTGAATGCACCACCGACTGCGGATGCACAACCACATCTATTTTGTCGTACGCGACGCCGAACAACTCGTGCGCCTCGATTACTTCGAGACCCTTGTTCATCAGTGTTGAAGAATCAATGGTGACCTTTGGACCCATCGACCAAGTTGGATGTTTCAACGCGTCTTCAATGCTTACAGTGCGCAACGACTCGGCACTCCTGCCCCTGAATGGCCCACCACTTGCAGTAAGCAGCAGTCGTTGTACTTCGTGATGCTGATTACTCGATGAGCGCAGGCATTGATGAATTGCACAATGTTCGCTGTCAACGGGCACGATATGCGCGCCAGGTACTGCGCGCAGTGGCTTCACCACTGGGCCGGCCGCAATGAGGCTCTCCTTATTGGCAAGCGCTAGCCGCTTGCCGCCCGCGAGGGTTGCAAGAGTTACGGGAAGGCCGGCAAAACCAACAACACCGTTCACGACAACATCGGCGTCATGTACGACGTCGGTGAGATCGGAGGAAACATGGAAACCGGGCAACAGGGCGGCCACTTTGCTGCGAGCCGCTTCGTCAGTTACTACAACAACGCTTGGCTTCCATCGTTTAGCTTGCTCGACGACCACATCGACGGACGATCCAACGCCGAGTGCGACCACTTCAAACTTGTCGGGCGATTGAGCGATGACGTCCAGCGTCTGAGTGCCAATAGAGCCCGAGGACCCAGCAATTGCAACGCGTACAGCAACCATCGTGTCAGTCTGTCAGTTGGGCACGCGCATTGGTATGCACGTGCCTAAACAACCTAATTCCAGGGCTGCAGAACCAAGGCGAGGTAATACACCGCAGGAAGTGTGAACAGCAGGCTGTCGAAAC
>CAZNBF010000166.1:0-1971 GCA_964571325.1 uncultured Acidimicrobium sp. | reverse complement strand
GTCATGGGACTCAAGGATGCGTTCAATTCAAAAGCAAAACCTATGCGCGAACTTGATGCCGAACGCCTAGTCGATCGCTTTGCTGAGTTACGCCTCCAGCCTCTTGGCGAACTTGAAGCGCGTGACCGTACGAAAGTATGTGGCGAAGTCAAGCGCATGACCATTAAGCCTCGATCTGGAATTCCATCAACCGAAATTGTGATCAACGACGGAACAGGCGATGCAACAGTCATCTTCAGTGGCCGTCGCCATGTTGCCGGAATTGAACATGGGCATTGCATTGTTATTGAAGGGGTGGCATTTGCCGACGCGAATCGCTTGGTATTCCTGAACCCAAAGTATTCACTCTTACCAATGGGACAAGACTGAATTAACCAATAAATATTTGTTGCACTGCGGCTTCCGCGTCTTCAGTGATCAGCGCCATCACTTCATCCCCAGCACGAAGCACCATTGCTGCTTCAGGAATAAGCACTCGGCTATCGCGAACAATTGCTACAACACTCGCGCTGCGAGGTAATTGAATTTCTCCCAAAGCTTTATCTCGAGCGGGAGAATTATCGGCAAGTGTCACTTCAACAAGTTCTGCTTTGCCGCCCTTCAATTGCATCAGGCGAACCAGGTTTCCAACCGCAACGGCTTCTTGTACCAGGCTGGTAATGAGATGTGGTGTTGAAACCGAAACATCAACTCCCCACATGTCATTAAACATCCAGTAGTTGTTTGGGTTATTCACACGAGCAATAACGCGCGGCACTCCAAACTCCTGCTTCGCTAATAGCGAAACCACCAAGTTGTCCTCGTCGTCTCCGGTTACTGAAGCAACTACGTCTGCCATGGTTACACCAGCAGCGGCAAGCACTGCCACATCGCAAGCATCACCACGGTGCCACTTCAATTTTCCAGATGGTTCATTTTCTGCGTAATCCGCAACTACAGATCGATCATTTTCAATAATGGTTACTTCATGTCCGGCTGCAACCAACTGCTCTGCAGTGAACCGACCGACGCTTCCGCCTCCTGCTACAACAACTTTCATGATTAGTGGCCCTTCCCGTTTGTTGCTGCAAGTGATGCATCAAATGTTTCGAGCGACTTAATTTCTGCTGAAACATAAACAACATCACCCTCCTGGATGATGGTGTCGTTAGTCGGAATCATTGCTGCTCCCAAGCGGCGAACGGTGACGATCCTTGCAATCTCGCTATCGAGTGAAAGCACACGAGTTCCCACGAGCGACTTCGGAAGTTCACGCTCAACGAGCACCACCTTTGCGCTTGGGTCAGTCCACTCAACTGCAGGCAATTCAGGAAGGATGCGACGCAGAATTCTCTCCGATGTCCACTTCACCGTTGCGACTGTGGCAATACCAAGGCGTTCGTAGATCTCGGCGCGCTTTGGGTCATAAATTCGAGCAACTACTCGCTCAATGCCAAACTCTTCGCGCGCAACTCGGGCAATCAAAATGTTCGAGTTGTCACCGTTTGTTACTGCGGCAAGAGCTCCGGCCTTTTCAATTCCAGCTTCGATCAAAATGTCTCGGTCAAAGCCAATTCCCGAAATCCTTTGACCGGTGAACGACTCGCCGAGTCGCGAAAACGCTTCCGACTTGCGGTCGATCACCGCGACGGTATGACCGGCAGCAACGAGTTCTCGACCGAGCGTTGAGCCAACTCGACCGCATCCCACAATTACGACGTGCACTGTTTTCTCCCTTGTGGCATGGGCGCACACCGCCCGAAATGCCTGTGTAGTACTGCGAGTGCCCAGCGTAGGCGGTCAACTCACCCAGCGGGTAGTCAATGTGGCAGGCTTCTAGACGCATATGCCTACCACCAAACAAAACTCGAGCTCACTAAAGCGATTCTTCATCGGCGCACCGATCGCAAGTTCCGAAGACTCCCACCAGCGGTTATCAAAAAAAGTCGCACTTCCAGTCTTTGCAAGTGACGCGATCTCTTCTACTGCGTA
>CAZNBF010000165.1:0-1983 GCA_964571325.1 uncultured Acidimicrobium sp. | reverse complement strand
CGCAGATCACTTCGGTGATCTCATCGGCAAGAATATCCAGCATTGAAATGCTGTTCGACGAGTACTTAGTGATGAATTCGCGAAGCGTTGCCGTCTCGGATTCGCAGGTGCGGTCTACTCCGTTTGCAAGTTTGATAACCAAATCATTTTGCAGCACTCCCAAATCTCCGCCAGCTTGCATATCAACCAGCGCGGGAAGTGTGAGCATTTGCTTGCCATTCTTTTCATCTGCTGGAACATAAGCAAACCAAATCACTGCTGGGCCCAACATGTCGGCAAGCAACACGCATGCGTACGGGTCGGTGAAATTTGTGCACGATACTTCGCTTGGTGTGCCGTCAATAATGGCAACGACTCGCCCGTCGTCCAGAGTCATTGTGATATTGCCAACCGTTTTTCCGTTGTCAACTTGCCAACCTTCGTCGGGCTGAGTGCCCGTAACCGCTGCAATCAAATCAATATTGTGTAACGACTGGGAGTTTCCCGATGCTGACGAACCACCAGAAACGAATGCGTACATGCCGAAAGTGACAAGACCAAGCACCGCAAGCACGCCGAAGGTTGCCCATAGCCGTGCAGAAAGAAATATGCGCATGCAATAAATCTATTGCGCGCGAACAGCGCTGGCTGCTGCACGGTGTGCGGCTTCGCCCAACTGCTGCATCACGGCATCGTCGTGACCAACACCAACGAATAGGGCCTCGTAAGCACCAGGAGCCATTGCTACACCTTCGCGCAACATGGCATGGAAAAAACTGGCATACATTTTTTCGTTGGTCAGTTTTGCTTCATCAAAATTTGTTGGAATGTCATTTCCGAAGAATGCACCGACGAGCGTGCCAACCACCGGAAACTGAGCCACTATGCCCGCACTTGCACATGCGTCGCGCAAGATGGTTGCAAGTTGACGCGCACGTGCCGAAAGTTCCATATACACATCGGGCGTCAGTTCATTCAGTGCGGCAAGACCCGCAGCAGTTGCGAGCGGATTGCCTGCAAGAGTTCCCGCATGGAACACTTTGCCAATTGGCGTGAGGTGCTCCATGACCGAGCGCGATCCGCCGATTGCGCCGATAGGCAGCCCGCCGCCAATTACTTTTCCGAAACACGTGATGTCGGGACGAATGTCGTACTTTGCTTGCGCACCGCCCGACCCGAGACGAAAGCCAGTGATGACCTCGTCAAAAACAAGTAGTGCGCCTGCTTTGTCGCAAGCTGCGCGTAGGCCTTCAAGAAAGCCTGCGGCCGGCGCAACAACGCCCATGTTGGCTGCTACTGGTTCGACAATTACTGCCGCAACGTCGTTACCAATTTCGGGAACAACGTTGTAAGGAACAACGATCGTGTTAGCAACTGCTTCTTCCGGAACACCTGCAGTGCCTGGGATACCAAGCGTTGCGACGCCACTGCCACCGGCTGCCAATAAGGCGTCGGTTGCGCCGTGAAAGTTTCCATGAAACGTAATGATGCGCTTGCGACCGGTTGCGCCGCGGGCAAGACGCACAGCCGTGCTTGTTGCTTCCGTGCCGCTATTCATGAGGCGAACCCGTTCGCAGCTTGGTACTCGCTCGCGAATTGCTTCGGCAAGTTTCATTTCCCTTGGGGTTGGCGCACCAAACGATGTGCCGTCGCCGGCGGCTGCCACGAGTGCCGACGTAATTGCGCGATGCGCATGACCCAAAATGACCGCGCCATAACTTTGCACGAGGTCGATATATCGCTTGCCCTCAACATCAAAAATGTGTGCACCTTCGCCACGGGCAACGATGTACGGCTCGCCACCAACGGCTTTAAACGCACGAATTGACGAGTTGACGCCGCCTGGAATTGCTTCGGCGGAACGCGTGTACAACGTGTGGTTGTTAGCAATTCCCTTGCCAACGCAAACAGTCGCCGTGCAACCCGCAGCCACGCAAGACGTGGAGTCACACAACGGAATCATTGACATCTCAGCGATTGTTCTCGGCAAACCAGCGAGCAAAA
>CAZNBF010000164.1:0-1987 GCA_964571325.1 uncultured Acidimicrobium sp. | reverse complement strand
AGATCGCGAAGCTCAAGAGTTGCTGGTTGGTTGCTCATAACTCGAAAGACTCCATGATGCCGTCTGCTAACAAATTGATTCCGATAGCGAGTGTGGCGATTGCACCAGCTGGGAACACTGTCGACCACCAGATATTGCTGAAAATGCCGACGTAGTTTTCGGAAACCTGTGAACCCCAGTTGGGCGAGCCCAACTCCACACCAACGCCAAGGAACGACAACGTTGCAATGGCGAATACTGCATAGCCAAGTCGAATGGTGAATTCGACGACGATGGGTGGCAATACGTTAGGCAAGATTTCGACGAACAAGATGTGCCTTGTTTTCTCTGTACGCAGTTTTGCTGCGGCAACATAATCCAACTCGGCTTCGCCAAGCACGGTTGCGCGAACGGTGCGGGCAATGATTGGGGAGAATACAAAGCCAATAATCATGATGGTGACTACTTCGGACGATCCGCCAACGGCGGCAAGCGCGAGCAGCGCAAGAATGAGTACCGGCAGAGCAGAAATGGCATCCAGGATGCGCATCACGATCAAATCAAACTTGCCTTTGAAGTAGCCAGTCAATAGCCCGATGGTTGTGCCAACGACTGTGCCGAGGATGGTTGCGCAAAAGGCCATCACAATGATTGGTCGCGAACCCACGACAACGCGCGAGAACACGTCGCGACCAAGAGAGTCGGTGCCGAACCAGTGGGCGGAACTTGGGCCCAAGTCAGTGACCATGAAGTCGAGTTCTTCTGGCTTAATTGGCACAAGCAATTCGCCGAAGAGAGCCGCGAAGACCCAAATCGAAACTAAAACGGAACCGACAAGGAACGCGGGGTTGCGACGAAGCAGGGCAAGGCGCTCGCCGCGCATCTTCTTGCGTTCAGCTGCTGCAGCAGTGCGGATGATGGTGTTGTCCGTGTTCATTCGGCAATGGTCTGTCTGATTCGAGGATTGAGTAAGGCGAACAAAATATCGGCAATCAATTGCATGGTCACAATGACTGAACCAACAATGAGAACCGCGGCCTGCAGCATGGGGTAGTCGCGGTATTGCACAGCTTGCAACAAGAGCGACCCGAAGCCTGGGTAGTTGAACACAATCTCGACGGCAACGAGGCCACCAACGAGATAGGGCACCTGCGACGCAATGACGGCGATCGTCGGTAGCAAGGCATTACGCAAGACATGACGATTGATCATCTGGCGCTTTGACAAACCCTTCAGCACCGCTGTACGCGAGTAATCCGAGTCCATCGCCTCGATTACCCCAGCGCGGGCAATGCGCGAGATGTAGCCGAACAGTACGAGAACGAGTGCAATCGACGGTAGGAGCATGTGTCTGATCACTTGAACGATCGAGGTGTCATCATCTGGGAAGGCCGTCACTGGGAGCCATTCGAGTTTTACGCCAACGACAAATACGAGCAGCACAGCCCACACAAACTCGGGGATCACTGCGGCACTCAAGCCACCAACGGTGATCACGCGGTCGACCGCTTTGCCTCGGTTGATTGCAGCGATGATGCCACCAAAAATACTGAGCGGTACCACAATCAAGAAAGCCATTGCAGCAAGACGGAAGGAGTATCCGATTGCGGGCAGAAGCAAATCGCTTACAGGGCTCTGGTACTGAACCGAGTCACCCAATTGGCCGCTCAATGCTTCACTGAGCCATTTCCAATACTGGGTATAAATCGGCTTGTCGAGGCCTAACTCCTTCTCGAGCGCAATGACATTTGCACGTTCTGCAAACGGGCCCAAAATACGTTCGGCTGCATTACCCGGAAGGATGTGGGTCATGAAGAAGATTGCGGTCGTCACGATGAACAACGTGACAAGGGCAAGCCCAATGCGCTTCAGAATAAATTTCCCCACGGCGAAAGGATAGAGGATTGCTCTAGGCGTTCGTCAATTGAAAGCCATCAACTTTTCGTAAAAATGCAAAATGCCAGCGCACCGAAGTGCGCTGGCATTTTGTTACTTAACTAATTGGATT
>CAZNBF010000163.1:0-1994 GCA_964571325.1 uncultured Acidimicrobium sp. | reverse complement strand
TTTGTCGATCGCACACCAAAACATGCGCGAATCACAACAGGTGGTTCACAGGTCAGTGGAGCGGGTTATTTCTTTGAGCCAACGGTGATCTGCGACCTCAAGCAACAAGATGAGATGATTCAGAACGAAATGTTTGGACCGGTCATCACTGTGCAGCAATTTAGTGACGAAGAAGAGGCGCTCAAATGGGCCAATGGAGTTGAGTTTGCACTTGCTTCGTCAGTCTGGACTCGCGACCTCGGGCGCCCGATGCGCATGACCAAAAATCTTGACTTCGGCTGCGTCTGGTTCAACACCCACATTCCGATGGTGGCCGAAATGCCACACGGCGGATATAAGAAGTCGGGTTATGGAAAAGATTTGTCGGCATATGCGTTGGACGATTACACGCGCATCAAGCATGTGATGATTAATCTCAATAGCTAAACGTCTCAATAGTTAAACAAGGAGCAAAGTGGGGGAATTGGCGAATCCAAAAAATGTGATTGAACTTGATCACATTTCGAAGACATACGGTGACTTTGTCGCTGTTCACGACGCCAATTTTTCGATTGCCACTGGCGAGTTTTTTGCCATGCTCGGCCCCTCGGGTTGCGGTAAGACCACAACGCTCAAGATGATTGCAGGTTTCGAGCAACCAACAACCGGCCGCGTCATGCTCGACGGAGTAGACGTCTCTTCTGTGCCGCCGTACAAGCGAAACGTCAACACTGTGTTCCAGCAGTACGCACTTTTTCCGCACATGACGGTGTTCGACAATGTGGCGTTTGGTCCTCGAAGCAAAAAGATAGACGAGAAAAAGATCAAGACGAGCGTGATGGAGATGCTGGAGATCGTGCGCCTTTCCGAATTCGCCGCTCGAAAGCCAACGCAACTGTCCGGAGGTCAACAACAACGTGTTGCACTTGCTCGCGCACTGGTCAACTATCCAAGCGCGCTGTTGTTGGATGAGCCGTTGGCCGCACTCGACTTGAAGCTTCGCGAAGCAATGCAGATCGAGCTAAAGCGCATTCAGCGCGAAGTCGGGATTAGTTTTATTTTTGTTACGCATGATCAGGGCGAGGCGCTCACCATGAGCGATCGCATCGCAGTCATGAGCCAGGGACATGTCGAACAAATCGGCACACCAGAAGAGATTTATCGCACGCCGTCATCGTTGTTTGTCGCTGGGTTTATTGGTTCAGCCAACTTGCTGCCAGGCAAGGTCGAGTCACGTGATGGGAACGACGTTGTTGTTGCGTTGCAGGTGGGCACAACGGTTCGCGCAGCAGCCAAGGGCACTGCATTTTCTGTCGGCGACAAAGTCTCTGTGATGCTGAGGCCCGAGCGCATCAAGCCTGCGGCAACGGTCGAAGTGCAGGGCAGGGGAATCGAAGGTCTCCTCACTGATCTGGTGTTCCAGGGCGCAACCGCCCGTCTTATAGTGCGGCTTGATGACGGAACAGAAATGACCTGCTTGGCCGACTCATCGGCAACGATGCCGCAGATTGCCCCTGGCAAGCGCATTGCCATGACCTGGGACAGCGACTGCGGTTTTGTGCTTGCGGGTTGGCCCGACAAAGCAGGCGCAACCACAATCGACATCGATCACATCGAATCAACGCTCTAAGATCTCATTACCAACTATCCAAGGGGAGAACCATGAATAACCGCCCAGTGTCCCGCAATATGACCCGCCGCCAGTTTCTTGCCCGATCAGGCGCGCTCGGCGCGATGGGTATTTCTCTACCTGCATTGCTTGCAGCATGTGGCGGTAGCGATAGCGCCGGTAGCGCAGAATCGACCACCGTGTCATTCGACAACTGGCCGCTCTACATCGACCCAACTGAGGGATCAGCATTGGGAACGGTCGACCGTTTCGCCGAGGCAACCGGCATCACCATGAGTTACTCCGAGGGCTACAACGACAACAACGAATACTTTGCGAAGATTCAACCGCTACTCGGCAACGGTAAGACCATTGAAGCCGACATCATTGCTCCAACATTTTGGAT
>CAZNBF010000162.1:0-2008 GCA_964571325.1 uncultured Acidimicrobium sp. | reverse complement strand
ACCGGTGGAACCATCGTGAGTGCCGCCGAGTTGCTCATGAACCGTGGCGCAAAAGAAGTGTGGGCAATGGCTACTCATGGCGTGCTCTCGGGCCCTGCCGTCGAGCGCCTCGAAAACTCGCCAATCACGCGCGTGGTGCTCACCAACACCTTGCCTCTTCCAGAGGAAAAGCGAATCGCCAAGATCGAGGTGCTTTCCGTGGCCAAAATCCTTGCCGACGCCCTGTCTGCAGTGTTTGACGAAACCAGCGTCAGCGACCTGTTTGACGGCGAAAACCAGTCCTAACCCCCACTTCGCAATGGCCCTGGGCGGCTGTACACTGACCAGCCGTTGTATCTGCTGATTTTCACTATGTAAGTACGGAGTTTCGAACATGACCACCACATTGAAGACCAACGTTGGCCGCACGACCGGTAGCCCAGAGGCTCGTCGTTTGCGCGGAGCCGACCACATTCCTGCGGTCATTTACGGAGCAGGCATGCAACCAGTGGCAATCACTGTTGAACGCCGCGACTTGCGCATTGCATTGTCGGGTCCAGCAGGCACCAACACCATTCTTGAATTGCAAGTTGCTGACAAGACATACCCAGCAATCGTGAAGGACATGCAGCGCGACCCAGTGAAGCGCAATGTAAGCCACGTTGACTTCATGCAGATTGACCTCTCGAAGGAAATCGTCATGTCGGTTCCAATTCACCTCACGGGTACAGCAAAAGCTGTTGTACAAGAAGGCGGACTCGTTGACCCTGCAGTTGACCGCGTAGAAATTCGCGCTGCTGCAAACAACATTCCAAACGAGATCGTCATCGACGTCACCGACATGAACATGCACACCATCATCCGCATGGAAGACATCACATTGCCAAAGGGCGTGACCGCAGTGTCCGACCCAGACTTGGTAGTTGTCACCGTGTTGGTAACGAGCACACAAGTTGACAAGCCAGTTGCAGCCGCTGCTGGTGAAGCCGTTGCTGGTGAAGCTCCGGCAGCCGGTGCTCCTGCTGCCGGCGACAAGCCAGCCGCTTCCTAATTTGTATGGCGCTGTTCGGTCGCGGTGAGCGACACGAGCGGCAAGGTACTCCCTACAACGCATTGGTTGTAGGCGTAGGCAACCCAGGGCGTAAGTACGAAGGCAGCCGACACAACGTTGGTTTCGATGCCATTGAATTGCTTGCAACACGTTTCAACTCGTCCATGAAGTCATCGCGTGATCGCGCGCTTGTTGCCGAGATCAATCACGATGGCTCTCGTTTCGTGTTGGCCATGCCAACTACGTTCATGAACGAATCGGGCAATGCAGTTGGGCCTCTCGCCCGCCGTTACGCAATTGATGAACCTCTACACATCATCATTGTGCACGACGAACTGGACTTAGAACCTGGTGTTGTGAAAGTAAAAATCGGTGGCGGTCTTGCCGGGCACAATGGTCTGCGCAGCATTTCATCGCATCTAAAAACTCAGGACTTCGTGCGCGTACGCATTGGCGTTGGAAAACCACCGTCGAAAGAAGACGGAGCCGACCATGTGTTGTCTCGCGTGCCAGCGAATGAGCGAAAAGTGCTTGACATTGCTGTAGAGATTGCCGCCGATGCGGTTCAACTCATTCTTTCGCAAGGCGCACAGGCTGCCATGCAGCAAATAAACGGCCGATAGTCGGCGCGTTCACCATGTTGTTGCACGACCTTGCATTTACTGCCAGCCAAGAACCGGCGCTCGCCGCAATTGGTGGCAGAAACTCGGTGCTTGCATGCGCAGAACAATCACGCGCGGCGATCATCGCGGCATTAAGCGCGAGGTCACCTGGCAGCACACTGGTGGTGGCTACGCCAACCGGCACAGCCGCACAGCAACTTCACGATGACATCGTGCAATTTCTTGGCGCAGATAATGCGCTGATGTTTCCTGCATGGGAAACACTGCCGTTTGAACGAGTGAGCCCAAGCGTAGAAACCATGGGTCGCCGACTTGAAGTGTTGTGGCGTTTGCGCAGTGAAAACCCACCGAAGGT
>CAZNBF010000161.1:0-2058 GCA_964571325.1 uncultured Acidimicrobium sp. | reverse complement strand
GCTTCGCACATGATGCAACTGATGAACAAGTTCAAGGTGCAGTGGGAGAAGTACGTCAAGTCACTCGATCAGGTGAAGAAATCATTCGACAAGATGCAGGGCGAACTTGACGTTCTTACCGTTGGTGCTCGCTACAAAAAACTTGCCGGCGAAGTCAAGAAGATCGACGACTTACGCAAGCAGCAGAACGTACCCGAGCTACCCGCAAGCGAACTTGCCGACGATGAAATCGAACCGCAAGATGCGGATGAAGACGAAACCGACTGACTTACTGGCGTACCAGCCGAATAGATTCGAAGCCGCCAAGCACGTCGCTCACGTCGGCAAAGCCGGCCCGCTTCAACAGGCTTGAGGCAATGGAAGACCTGTAACCGCCCGCGCAATACACCACTGTTGGCAATGCTGGGTTTAGTTCGGAAATTCGGTTTGGCAACTGCACCACGGGGATGTTTGTCGCACCCTGAACAGACCCGAGCTTGAATTCACTTTCATTACGAACATCCACCACCTGCAGCCCGGACAATGTGCTTGCGCGCTGCGAGAACTCGTCGGCTGTCAGTCGCGAACTCTTTTCGCTGTATTCGGGTGATGTAGCCAATTCGTCAACCGAAAACCAGCCAACAACGTTGTCGTACCCAATGCGTGCCAGTCGGATTCGTGCTTCGCGCTCGTGCCCCTCATCGGTAGCAATAACAATGTTCGTTCCCGGTGAAACGACGGCCCCTGCGTACTCCGCGTAGCGCCCGTCCATACCAACGTTGATTGAGGAAACTATGTGCCCCGTGGCAAATAATTGGGGATCGCGCGTGTCGAGCACCACTGCCCCAGCATCAACGTGTTTTACCACTTCGGAGATTGTCAACTTTTTGAGTACTGCATGTTCGTCAAGTACGTCTCGAACTTGGCTGTTGCGCTGCGCGTCGTAGATGAAATACCCGGGTGCTGGAGGCTGACCTTCCGTCACTACATCGACGAACTTCTCAATATCGGTAAATTGCAGCGCATAATTTGTTTTTCGTTGCTCGCCAATAGTCGACATCGTTTCTGTCGAGAGGTTTTTTCCGCATGCCGAACCTGCGCCATGCGCAGGGTACACACGAGTTGCATCTGGCAGCGTGAGCAGTTTGTTGTTCAGCGAATTAAACAGCATTCGTCCCAACTCGTCGGAGGTTTTGCCCACCGATACCAGCAAGTCGGGTCGGCCAACATCGCCGATAAACATCGTGTCGCCAGTGAGCACCCCATAGGGCACCTGGTCGTTCGCTTGCTCGAACACCACGATGGAAACAGACTCTGGCGTATGGCCAGGAGTGTGGCGAATCTCGAGGACCACTTCGCCGAGTACGTACCGCTCGCCGTCGGCAAACGCGCGTGCGGCAAACTGGGGTTTGGCGACTGCGCCGTAACCGATGGTTGCACCAGTCGCCTTGGCCAATTCCAAATGCCCTGATAGGAAGTCGGCATGAAAATGCGTCTCGAGGACTAGCTCTATTTTGAGTCCATGGCTTTTGGCCGAATCTAGATACTGCTGAACATCTCGCTGCGGGTCGACCACTACGGCTCGTCCCGTAGAAGTGTCGCCAATCAGGTACGACGCATGAGATAAGCACTCCAGATAAAACTGCTCGAAGATCATGACTAAAGAGTATCAGATACCCCAAGGGGTATGTCTATAATGCCTATATGAACTTAGACACCGAAACACAAGATTCCCTCCTTCGCCGATTGGCCCGCGTCGAGGGCCAAGTGCGGGCAGTGCAGAAAATGATCAACGATGGTCGCGAGTGTCGCGACGTGATTGCACAAGTATCTGCAGCCAGCACCGCACTCGACCAAGTGGGCTTCAAGATTCTTTCGGTTGGAATGCAGCGCTGCCTAGCCGACCCGAAGAAAGCCGGCAAAGAGGGTTTCACTCTTGAAGAGGTCGAGAAACTGTTTCTCAAACTGGCTTAGCTACAACGACAGCAGAGACTGCACAGGGTGTTCCCCTAAAGCAGCACGTCCGTTAAGCGCATCTAACTCAATCAAGAACACCAAGCCCACAACTGTTGCCCCGCA
>CAZNBF010000160.1:0-2058 GCA_964571325.1 uncultured Acidimicrobium sp. | reverse complement strand
TACGAAGAGCCCGTTTCGCTGTTCTGGCCAGAGTTCGCCGCACATGGAAAAGAGCACGTAACTGTTGCTCAATTGCTGTCGCATCAGGCCGGTTTGTACACGGTTGAGGGCGAATTGTCGTATGAAGAAGTGCTCGATTGGAACACCATGGTGGCGCGTCTTGCCGACACGCCACCGCTGTTTCCTGTTGGCTCAACACACGGCTATCACGCCATCACGTTTGGTTGGTTGGCTGGCGAGTTGGTGCGTCGTGTTGACGGCCGGAATATTGGTCGCTTCATTGCCGAAGAAATTGCGAATCCACTTGGTGGCGAAATTTATGTTGGGCTTCCACAACAACACGAAGATCGTGTTTCGCCAATCAATGTTGGCTGGCCGCGCAGTGCAACCGATGCGCCACCAACACCGCCGGCTGTATTGCCAAATGCACACTTGGCTCGCGCACTGTCGTTAAATGGTGCGCTCAATGTCAAGGGTGGGTTTAATCGCCAGGACATGCATGCAGCCGAAGTTCCTGGTGCAAACGGAATTGCGAATGCGCGCAGTTTGGCTGCCATGTATTCGGCAACGTTTACTGAAACGCAGTCGCCACATGGTGTGGTTCGTTTGCTCAACGACGACACGCGCAACAAGATGACCGTGCAACAAACCAAAGATGGTGAAGTGGATTTGTGTTTGCAAACGCAACGTACCTTCGCTATGGGCTTCGTAACTCCGAGTGAAAAGTTGGCGTTTGATGCACCAGATAGTTATGGCCACGCAGGTGCTGGTGGATCGGTATCGTTCGCAGACCCAAACCGACAGATGAGTTTCAGTTACATCATGAATCGCATGAAGGATTCGATGTTTACTGACCCTCGTGCGGTCAGGCTGATTGAAGCTGCATCTCGTTGCGCAGACGCCGACGCAAACCCATAGACCCAATCAGGTAACCACTGGAAGCAATTCCTGAAATGCCAGCAACAATGGCAATGGCAATGCGAATAGGGAAGATCTCGCCAAGTATTCCTGTGCCAATGGTGCTGAGTCCGGTGACCAGCATGGCAAAGCCCATGTCGCCCGCTAACACGCGGCCACGAATGTGGTCTTCAGTGCTGACTTGCAGACCGTAACTTGCCATGGTCCAGATTGCGCCACCACCAATGTGGGCAGCACCAATGGCAATGACAGCCATCCACAACATCGGGCTTGCAGATGCAGCGAGATAGAAAACACTCCAGATCAATCCGCCAACTCCACACAGCAACAACAATCGCGGCATGTTGCCGCGAACAAAGCGCATGAAAATGAATGGACCAATTGCTGCACCAAAGCCACGTGCGGCAAGTAATAGTCCGCTGCCGCCGTCACCGGTGTCGAATGCATCAATTGCCAGTACCGCAAGTTGACCAACTGCACCAGCGCCAACGGCTTGCGTGGTCTTCGACGCCATCATTGCAAAAATGACGCTGTTTTCCTTGGCGTAATGGAACGCCTCCCGCATATCTGCAATTGGTCGCACGGGCTCACTAACAGCGTGCTCTCTTCGCTCCTGCATCGGAGTTTTAATCAGTCCGACAAGTGCTGCGCAAAGCATAAAGGTGCCAATATCGGCGGCAAATGTTGCAGTTCTGCCAAAGCTGGCCGTGAACAATCCGCCGACGGCGGAGCCAACAAACACAGAAGCGCCCCAGCTAGATCCGAACAACATATTTGCCTGGCGAAGTTCTTCATCGTTTCGAGTGAGGTTGGGCAGTGCAGAACCAAATGCGGGAAGTGTGATGACGGCGAGCGACGAGATCACAATCTGTGTAAGCAGTGCTAGCCAAATACGATCTGCGTTCGACAGCAAGAAGCCGACTCCGCAAATTGCTTGTAGTGACGAAATAAACACAATAACTTTGCGGCGATCATGCTTGTCCACAATTGGACCAGCAAGAGGCGATAAGAAAAATGACGGCAGTACATATGCTGCGAACACCAGTGACACAAGAAATGTTGAGTCAGTTGCTTCTTTTACTAATCCGACTAAAGCAACATACGTGAAGTAGTCGCCCATGACCGAAACGTTTTGCGCAA
>CAZNBF010000159.1:0-2066 GCA_964571325.1 uncultured Acidimicrobium sp. | reverse complement strand
AGTTCAGCCTTGCGCTTGGCGATGTACTCCTGCAACTCCTGGTCGATTGCATCGTCCAATGTTGGCGCGACGTATGACGCAAGTCTCTCTTTCCAGATGCGGTTCGCGCGCTGTGCCGCATCAAGGCTGCCATCTTCCACCCATTGCTCGTAGCTGTTGTTGTCCGCAGTATCCGAACGGTAAAACGCAGTCTCAAAGTTGGCCAAGGTGTGGGCAGTGCCCAAAAAGTGCTGCCCAGGAGTGTTCTCGCGAAGTGCGCTAAGTGCCTGTCCGTTTTCAGTCATGTCGAGGCCCTTGCCCAGCGTCATCATCATGCCCAACTGGTCACAATCGAGAACAAACTTTTCATAGCCGATTGCCAAACCGCCTTCGAGCCAACCGGCCGAGTGCAACACAAAGTTGGTGCCCGCCATGATCGTGGGAATAAGTGTTGATGCGCTTTCGTAAGCGGCCTGTGCGTCCGGCAACTTTGAAGCACATAACGAGCCGCCGCTGCGGAACGGAACACCCAAACGGCGCGCAAGTGCAGCAACGGTGTACAACACAATTGCGGGTTCGGGCGTACCAAATGTTGGGGCACCAGTGAGCATCGACATGGAGCTAGCAAACGAACCGAACACCACCGGCGCACCAGGGCGCACCAACTGCGTGAATGCCATACCAACAAGTGACTCGGCAAGCGTTTGCGAAATAACACCCGCAGAAGTTGTTGGAGCCATGGCGCCAGCGAGGATGAACGGTGTGATGATGCACGCTTGATTGTTTGATGCGTACACCTCGGCGGCATCCAACATCGTTGCGTCCCAAACCAGAGGCGACGACGCGTTGATCAAACTTGTCATCACTGTGCGGTCTTGCAAGTCGCCGCCGAAAGCAATGCGCGCCATGTTGACACTGTCTTGCGCACGCTCGCCCAATGTGACGGAGCCCATGAAACCTTTGTCGCTGTATTTGATGTGGGCATACACCATGTCGAGGTGGCGCTTGCTGACAGGGATGTCGACTGGCTCACATACCGTGCCGCCCGAGTGATGAATGTAAGGAGACATGTACGAAAGCTTTACGAAATTCTGGAAATCGGCAATAGTTGCATAACGACGGCCGTTGTCGAGATCGTGAACAAACGGTGATCCGTAGTTGGGCGCGAAAACAGTTGCATTGCCACCAATCTGAACATTGTTTAATGGATTTCGAGCGTGCTGCGTGTATTCGCGAGGCGCCGAGGCCTGAATAATCGACCGGCACATACCCCTTGGAAACCGAACACGGGTTCCATCGACGATCGCACCTGCCTTTTTGAACCGCTCGATGGCGCTTGGGTAGTCGCGAATCTCGACGCCGATCTCTTCCAGAATGATGTCGGCGTTGATCTCGAGCAACTCGAGGTTTTCATCAGAAACAAGTTCGTAGGGTTTGATCGAACGAGTAAGGAATGCTTCTCTCTGAGCATTTGAAGTATTGCGCGTGACTTGTCGCGCTGCGCGACCTCCCCCGCGACGATGATGTACTTCTTCGCTCATGCCCCCACCTTTCGAACTAAATAACTATGCCCTGCGCCTACGACGTTGACCGCCACCAGAACCATCGGAAGCGCCCTCGACTCGTGGAGGAAGTGTAATGATCTCGGCGAGATAAGGCGTTGGCGCGCTGGCATGAGGGAATGCCATAGCGGCTACAAAGAGATCTTGGAAACGAGGTTCGGTAGCCGTTTCGATCTTCACAACCTTGCGAACTGCCGCTTCCATTTCTTTGCGCTGCGAATTGGACAACAAGGCTTTAACTGCGCCCGCACCTGCCGCGTTGCCAACAGAACGTACGCCCGGAAGTGGGCAGTCGGGAACCAGACCCAGCACCATTGCGTATGTTGGGTCGATGTGTGCGCCAAAGGCACCGGCAAGACGAATGTCGGTTACTTGTGGCGATCCGGCGTGCTCTACCAGCAAGTCGATGCCTGCGCGTAGGGCTGCCTTAGCCAACTGGATTGCGCGAATATCGTTTTGCGTGATGAGCAAGCGGATGTCTCCATGCTCATAGAGAACATAAGAAAATGTGCGGTCGTCGCCGAT
>CAZNBF010000158.1:0-2088 GCA_964571325.1 uncultured Acidimicrobium sp. | reverse complement strand
AGCGGATGTCTCCATGCTCATAGAGAACATAAGAAAATGTGCGGTCGTCGCCGATGATGCGGGGCGTTGCGCCCACGAGAGAACCCTGAACCACTCCGTCTTGAGAAATAATGCCCGACAAATACATTTCGGCAATAACTTCGATGATCCCCGAGCCACAAACGCCCGTAATTGGTGTTTCTTCGGCGGCCTCGGCGAACCCCGCCTCGTCCGACCACTGCTCGATACCGATCACTTTGAAACGCGGCTCCAACGTTGTTCGGTCGATGCGCACCTTTTCGATAGCGCCTGCAGTTGCTCGCTGTCCGCAACTGAGTTGAGCACCTTCGAATGCTGGGCCGGTTGGTGACGAGGCAGCGAATTGCCTGGTGTTATCGCCAAGAACGATTTCCGCATTGGTGCCAACGTCAATGAGCAACTGCATGTCGGTGCCGCGATGTGGGCCCTCCGACAAAATTGCACCAGCAGTGTCGGCGCCTACGTGGCCGGCGATGCATGGGCCAACATAGAACCGTGCGTTAGGAAGTTTGATGTCGAGTTCGATCGCTTCACCACTTGTTGCCTCGTCGGTTGCAAGAACAAAAGGAGCAGCGCCAAGTGGGGTTGGATCGATGCCCAGCAAGATGTGGTGCATGATTGGGTTACCGACCATGACGATTTCCAGAATCTTGTCGGCGGAAACATTGGCCTTCTCAGCAAGTTCTACTACCAACAGATTGAGGGCATTGCGAATGGCGAATGTCAACTCTTTTTCGCCGCCCTTGTTCATCATCACGTAGGAAACTCGACTCATCAAGTCTTCGCCGAAACGAATCTGGGGGTTCATTACGCCAGCGCTGCTGAGCACTTCACCGCTAGTGAGATCGCAGAGATGCCCCGCAACTGTTGTCGAGCCGATGTCGACAGCGATTCCGTACATTGCGCCGACAAAGCCTGGCCATGCAGCCACGATGCATCCCGGTTCGGATGCTGATGCGCTGTGTCTTACTGCAACTGTTGCACCACCGTCGCCCTTGTCGATTGCAAGGTTGACTTGTTGCAGCGCGTGCGTGGTGATTGCAGGTACCGCGATGTTGTGTTGTTGAGCAACCGCATTGCGCAATTCGCGGGATGCGGTGACGTCTTCACCTAACAACGACGGAGACACACCCACGTAATACAGACTGAACAATGGGTCGACAACAATGGCGCCAAGGTCGAGATCTTTGCGAACAATCTGCCGGTGCACTTGGCTTGTTGCGGGTATGTCGATGACTGCGTCGCCGCAAATTTTGGCAGTGCAACCGAGACGATTACCTTCTGCCAGCGGCCTGTTTCCGTGGTAGTCGATCTCTACTTCGCCTGGCGCGCTGAGCGCTTCCGCCTTCGCGTCGATGCCCCACTTGGAAAAGTTGCCGATGCTTGGCGTGATCTGGCAGCGCCCACAGATACCGCGACCACCGCACACCGAGTCGATATCTACACCAAGTTTTCGCGCGGCGTCCAGCACCGTCGTACCGTCTTCGAAGTTTCCGTCGAGACCACTTGGCGTGAATACAACGCGATTCATGAGGTGCTTAATCCCCTAGTGCTATTCGGCCGGACGGCGACGACGACCTTCGCGGTCGCCTCGTCCACCAGTAGGTGCGTTTGGATCGCGGTTGGCCTTAATCCATGCTGCACAGTCTTTGTCATTGCCAGTGAGCACGTCGGCCGCCATGATTGCGGCTTTGACTTCTGCGTGTAGTGGGCTCATAATTGCCGATGTCATGCCCGAAGCAATAGCCATCGACAGGAATGTGCCTGTTACTTGCTGACGGTTTGGCAAGCCGAAGCTGACGTTGGACGCACCGCAGGTGGTGTTTACCTTCAACTCCTCGCGAAGACGACGAATGAGCGTGAACGCCTGTTGCCCGGCCTGACCCAATGCGCCGATTGGCATCACCAACGGGTCGACGATGACGTCGCTGTAGTGAATGCCGTGATCGGCTGCGCGCTCAACGATTTTCTTTGCGACTGCAAAGCGAACGTCCGGATCCATACTGATGCCAGTCTCGTCGTTGGAGATGGCAACCACTGCTGCACCGTACTTTTTGACCAAAGGCAGCA
>CAZNBF010000157.1:0-2091 GCA_964571325.1 uncultured Acidimicrobium sp. | reverse complement strand
GCCGCAATGAACTTGGCGCTCGACTTCGACTTCATTGATAAGGCAGAAGCAGCAGGCGCTCCGAAGCACATGGAGTGGTTCGCCGCATTCGGCATCATGGTCACACTTGTGTGGCTCTATATGGAGATCTTGCGACTGCTCTCCAAATTGCGCGACCGCTAAGCGTGTCGGGCGGTTGGGTCGGCGGCAAGTACGTCGTCGGCCAGCGCTGAACCCGTAATTTCATCCACAAAATACGTGCCGGCCGCTAGTCGTTCGAGCGCAGTTTCCACATTGATGATCTCTTGTTCGATCGCGTCTAAATCAAGTGCAGGCGTGTTTGGCGTGGCGTTACTCATGCCATGAGCATATGCGATTGGGGCCGCGTGAACGCTAGGGTTTCTCGCTATGTCAACACCATTTCCGCCACTTGATGGCTCTGCTCCAAAACAACAAAAATTTGCCGAAGCTCCAGAGATGGGCATCGATCCAGCCAAGCGATACACCGCCACCATGGAAACTTCGATGGGCACTTTGGTTATTGCGCTCGACCCAATTGCTGCACCACGCACTGTCAACAACTTTGTTTACCTCGCCGCCCAGCATTATTACGACGGCGTAATTTTTCACCGCATCATCAGCGGCTTCATGTGCCAAGGCGGCGACCCAGACGGCAGCGGCCGCGGCGGCCCTGGTTACAAGTTCGGCGACGAGCTTCCAAAACCAGGCAAGTACCAAATTGGTTCACTAGCCATGGCGAACGCCGGGCCAAACACCAATGGTTCGCAATTCTTTATCGTGAGTGGCCCAAGCGGTTGCAGCTTGCCACCGTTGTATTCATTGTTCGGTCAGGTCGTTAAAGGCCTCGACATTGTGGAGATGATGCAAAACGTGCCAACAGGCCCCGGCGACCGACCAAAGACCGACGTGGTCATTAAGTCAGTCGCAATTACTGTCGCCGACTAATCACGTATGGCTCAGCGACTCGACTCTCTGTCGATCGCAGATGCCCGAGCACTTGCACTTGCGGCACAAGGTTTTGATACCGCACGCCCAAAAACGAAAGCAACGCAACGACACGTTGATGCTCTGATTTCACGACTTGGCGTCATCCAAATCGATTCGGTGAATGTGTTGGTACGCAGCCAGGAGCTTCCGCTGTTTTCGCGACTAGGTAACCACAACCGCAATGCAATCCCCAAGGCAACAGAGCAACAAAAGATTTTCGAATATTGGGGCCACGAGGCCGCCCACCTACCAGTAGAGATACACCCGCTGTTTCGTTGGAAGATGGAAGCAGCACGGTTGGGGAAAGCAAAACATTGGGGGCTCACTAGTTTTTACGATGACAACAAAGCGTTTGTTCGGCGCATGTTGAAACATGTCGAGAAGAACGGCCCAACAACTTCGCGCGAACTTTCTACTCGTACGGAGAAGAAGGGCACCTGGTGGGATTGGGACGAAGCAAAGGTTGCACTCGAGTATCTGTTTCTCACGGGCCAGTTGATGTCGCGTGGCAGAGGCACCGATTTTGCCCGCATCTACGACACGCCCGAACGCGTGTTGCCCGAAGATGTTTTGAACGCACCAACACCAAGCGAGCACGATGCTCGAAAGCAACTCCTCGTGCGTTCTGCAATTGCGCAAGGTGTAGCAACTGCAAGCGACTTGGCCGATTACTACCGACAGAAGCCGGCAACAGTGAAACCGTTGATTACCGAATTGGTAGAAGAAGGCGAGCTGCGGGTGGTTGCCGTGGACGGTTGGACCGAGAAAGCATTTGTGCATCGCGGAGCGAAGTTACCTAAGCAGCTGCATGCCACAGCGTTACTCTCGCCGTTCGATTCGTTGGTGTGGTGCCGACCTCGCAACGAGCGATTGTTCAATTTTCACTACCGCATCGAGATTTACACGCCAAAAGAAAAGCGAAAGTTTGGCTACTACGTCTTGCCGTTCATGATGAATGGCCAAATGGTGGGCCGAGTTGATCTGAAGGCCGACCGCGCCAACTCGAAGTTGCTGGTGCACAGCGTGCATACCGAAAAGGGCATCAAGCGCTCAGAGATTAACGATGCGTTAAACAACGAACTACACACAATGGCCAGTTGGCTG
>CAZNBF010000156.1:0-2120 GCA_964571325.1 uncultured Acidimicrobium sp. | reverse complement strand
ATGAAGGCAACTCCCATTTCGGTAATGGCGCGAGCGAAGTCTGCGTTTTCCGAAAAGAATCCGTATCCAGGGTGAACGCCGTCTGCGCCGCTCTTGCGAATGGCATCAAGAATGGCTTCGGTGTTCAGGTAGCTCTCGGCTGCTGTTTGTCCGCCAAGCGCATATGCCTCGTCGGCAAGTCGCACATGCAAGGCGTTGCGATCGAGTTCGGAATACACGGCAACGGTGGCGATGCCCATTTCGCGAGCGGTTCGAATTACTCGAACGGCGATCTCGCCACGGTTAGCAATGAGGATTTTCTTTAGCACGAGGGTCTATCTTTGCCTAATGGGCATCACCAAAGCCAACCAACCCGACTTCAGTGAGCAATGGCCCAATGGGTGGTGGGTTACACGGGTTGCCGAAACGGGCAGCACGAACACCGATTTGGTGAAACTGGGGGCCGAGGGGGCAAAACACCACAGTGTGCTGATGGCCGATTTTCAGTCGGCGGGCAAGGGTCGCCTCGATCGCACGTGGGTTGCCGAGCCCGGCGTCAACCTGCTGGTGTCGTTGTTGTTTCGTACAACCGAAACACACGAGCGTCCGTTGCATCAGTTCACGCAAATGGTTGGCATGAGTGCGGCTCGTGCATGCAAACAACTCACCGGTGTGTTGCCCGACATGAAGTGGCCAAACGATTTGCTGATCGACAATAAGAAGGTGTCAGGAATTTTGGCGCAGGGTGCGCCGGGTTTCGTCGTGGTTGGTATTGGCGTGAATGTGAATTGGGCGCCACCCGATGCCATGTCGTTGGCGCAAGCAGCACCAAGCAGCACAACTACACCTGTTGCGTTGTTGAACAACATGTTGAGTGTGATTGACGAACTTGAAGCGCTTTCCGCAGTGCAGTTGCACGAGCAGTATTCGGCATCGCTTGCAACGCTTGGTCAATCTGTGCGGGTCGAAATGGCAACTGGGAAATTCATTGAAGGACGCGCAATTGAGGTGCAATCAGACGGTCGGTTGGTCGTGCTTGACGATTGTGCAATCTCACACCACATTGATACAGGAGACGTGGTGCATTTGCGTGCGCAATAACGACTACCGTTTCGTGCAGTGAGCGAAACAACTTTCCAACCGCGAGCAAAGAAAACGTGGCTGCATTCGCTCGCAACTGTGGCGCTCGTTGCTTTGGCGGTGTCATTGTTTGGTGCAGTGGGTGTGGTGCGTGCGGTAAATGCAGACCTCGACACGGTGAAGCGCGAAGAAATTGCAACGACCGCGCTGTCGCCACCCGATGCAGAGTTTGAAAACTATTTGTTCGTTGGTTCAGACTCGCGCGTTGGCGCAGACCCGAGCGATGCCGATTACGGCAATGTTGGCGATGCGGGAGACATTGGTGGGCAGCGCAGCGACACGCTGATGGTGCTGCACTACGTGAAGCGCACGGGAACGGTTTCGCTGATGTCAATTCCGCGCGACCTGTGGGTTGCCATTGGCAACGGCGAAAACGAGCAGCGCATCAATACCGCGTATCAAGAAGGCACCGACGTGTTGGTGCGCACGGTGCAACGCGCACTCAATATCCCGATTCATCACTATGTAGAAATCGACTTCCAGGGTTTCAAGCGAATTGTCGAAGCAGTTGGTGGCGTAAACGTGTGTGTTGAATACCCATCGCGCGACAAACACACGGGTTTATTCATGAAGGCGGGTTGCTCAACACTTGACGGTGTTGAGGGACTGGCATATGCACGCAGTCGATTCTTTGAGCAAAAAGTTGATGGCGAATGGGAACTCGACGGCACGTCTGACATCGGTCGCTCTACGCGTCAGCGCGGGTTTGTTCAAGCACTTGCCAAAAGCGCTGTACTTGGACTTTCGGGGAATCCGTTTAAAGCAGGCGATGTATTGAAGGGTGGGTTGTCTGCGGTGGTTGTGGACACCAATTTGGATCTCATCGAGTTTGCGAAAAAGTTGCGTCCTGCTGCAGGAGGAAATATTGCATCGTTCCCACTCGATGTATACGGCGACATGGTGGGGAGTAATTCGGTGTTGAAGTTAGGTAAAGGCGCAGATGAATTAATTGCGTTCTTCAACGGAACTGGTCCGCGACCGCAACTGAACCCCTAGGGCAT
>CAZNBF010000155.1:0-2162 GCA_964571325.1 uncultured Acidimicrobium sp. | reverse complement strand
CTGCAGGCACCGGCGTTCAATTGCGCCGCGCAGTCAGTTTCCGATACGTGGGTGACGACGCAGTGTTTGCCACTCGCCCATGGAAAACTTCGCCACCGCTTGAAGCCAATGGGTTGAAACCTGGCGATGCGTTAGAAGACCCGCGTTTCCCTATCGTTGCGTCGCGTTAAGCACCTTCGCGAACGGGCGAATCGACTGGTCTAAATGAGAATTTGCGGAACACTTCCGCGTAACCGCCTTCGTACAGTACACCCGCCTCTCGGGCACGCTCGACAGCATTCACCCTGTGCGCCAATGCGCCCACGCGATACCACGCGACCTTTGGATCCTCGTGGTGAGCAATATGCAAATTGTTGTTCAACATCAGCAGGCTCATGAACGGCCCAGCCATGATCATTGCCGTTCGCGTTTCTACACCACTTTGATATTTGTGTTCAGGAAACGGCCGAATGGCGTTCAGGATACGACCGCCGTACAACGTACCGAGCGCAAATACCCACACAGGCATGCTGCTGAGAGAAACCAAATACACAACTGCCGCCACACCTACAACGTGCAACATCACCGCCATCCGGTCCCCCATTTCGCCTCGTGCTGCACGCTTCAGCACCAAGGTGACGTAAGAAATGGTGCTGACAATTGTCCATACAAACATCCGGAACAAAATGGTGCGGTTAGCCGTCCAAGCCGCACGACGAATTGGGCCTGCCTTGTCCCATTGCTCTTGCGACACGTAATAACTTTCGTTATCAAGTTCGGGGTTCGTTAAATCAGACGCGTGGTGTTCGTGGTGGTCTTTTTTGAAGGCCAAATACGGAATCCACAGCGTTACTGGAATACTGCCGATTGCATCGTTAATGAATTGATTTTTGAACGGGTGACCATGCAACAACTCATGTTGCATACTGAGGTGCCATGCACCAAGCAAGCCCAACAGAGGAACGGCCAGCCAAGCTGTGAGCACTTCGTAGCGCACTACCGTCAGCACAGTAAGCCCGTACACGGCAACGATTACTGCAAGCGTTCGCCATTCACCTATTTCACGCAACACTCTGGTTGTCGATGAATCGCTTTTGGACATGGCTAAATTCTACAATTCACAGGTGCTCCATGTCGCCCGCAGGTACGCCCCTGGCCTGCTTTTTGCGTTGGCTGTGACCTCCGTCGGTTTCGCGATCCACCAGCGTTTCAGCAACGTTTCCCCGCTTGTGGCATCTCTGGTTATTGGCGTCATTTTCGGCAATCTGGGAGCCATCCCCAAAGCATGTGCTCCCGGTCAGAAGTTTGCATCAAAGAAGATCCTTCGACTGGGCATCGTGTTGCTTGGCACCCAATTGGCAGTCTCCCAAGTGATTGATCTGGGTGGGAAAGAAATCCTTGTAGTAGTTGGTGTTGTTGCAATCACATTCTTGGGCACCACCTGGCTTGGCCCCAAGATCGGTGTTTCTCCATCACTTTCGCTTCTGATCGCAACTGGGTTTTCGATCTGCGGCGCATCTGCCGTTGCAGCAATGGATGGTGTCGTTGAAGCCGACGAGGAAGAGGTGACGTACGCAATTGCCCTCGTCACCTTGTGCGGAAGCCTCGCTATCGTGCTGCTGCCCTTGCTTCGCAACTTCGTTGGCTTACAAGATGCCAGCCAGTTTGGCGCATGGGTTGGGGCAAGCGTTCACGACGTTGCCCAGGTGGTTGCGACATCGTCAACAGCAGGGAAAGATGCTGTTGCTTCAGCAACGGTTGTCAAACTTTCACGCGTTGTACTGCTTGCGCCGCTTGTTGCAATCATGGGTATTTGGGTGAAGAGAAGCGCCAGTCGCTTCACCGCTAAAGCCACGACATCAAAGGTGAGTGCAGTCCCCATGTTTGTTGTTGGATTCCTCGCAATGATTGCATTGCGCACGAGTGGAGTCATCCCCGAGGGTTGGCTATCACCATTGAAAACCATCGAGCAGTGGTGCTTGGCAGTTGCGTTAGTCGGCCTCGGATCCGAAGTGAAGATCAGCAAGCTATTTAAAGTTGGTGGACGCCCACTGCTACTCGCACTTATTTCTTGGGCAAGCATTGCCACCGTTTCGCTTCTTGGTATTACATACATCTCCTAATCGATGGCTTTACAGAAAGTAAATCTGCACCTCACTGTTTCGGTGAGCAACCTCACTTCG
>CAZNBF010000154.1:0-2195 GCA_964571325.1 uncultured Acidimicrobium sp. | reverse complement strand
TACTTGATCAGTTCAAACGACTTACCTTGACGCTCGACCGTCTTTGTCTCGCCAAACTTGTCGCGCATCGCTTCTGATTCATCGATGATTTCCTTGTCGTAGTAGTGCGTCCAAAGAAATATTCGTCTGCTGTGCTCGCTGATCAAGCGCAACAGCTTTAGTGGCTCCCGCATGTGATACAAAACGCCGCTTGCCACCACCCAGTCGTACTCCTTTTGCGAAGTGCTCAAGTACTGCATGAAATTTCCGAGCATGAAATTGGCACGGTTCAGATCAAATATCTCTTTCGTAATCAAGCACTTCATGAATGCACGCGAGTTTGCTTCGACCGAATCAATTTCTTTCGCCCCAAACTGCTGCAACATGTAGGTGTGGCCGCCTTCAAGCGGGCCAAGCTCCAAGATCGAGCGGTTATTGAATCCGCCATACATACGATTTCCCATTTCAAGTCGTGGGTCGTCAAACAGCGGGGCCAGCCCTGGCGTGGAAACCGCACCACAACCCTCTGGAAACTTCGAACTCCACTCGCCTGCAAACATGTCGACTGCTGTTTGGCGACTTGGTGCGACATTGACATACTCATCGAGAATTGACATATTGAAAGAGTAATGCGCCCCAGCAGTAAGATCTTCTGATGATCAAGCAATTCTCCGACAACACCGCCCTACTGCTCATCGATGTTCAAAAGGGTGTTGACGTCTTGCAACACTGGGGCGGCCCCACTGGCCGCAGAAACAACCCTGACGCCGAGTCGAACATGCTGCGACTGCTTGCCGCCTTTCGTCAACAAGGCCTTACGGTTGCATTCACTCGACACAATTCGCGCGAGGCAGTCTCCCCTCTCAAGTTCTCTCTGCCAACTGGTGATCAGAAAAAGGGCTTCGAGATATTGCCCGGCGAAATCGTTGTCAGCAAGGACGTGAACAGCGGTTTTGTTGGAACCGATCTGGAAATTCAGTTGCGCCGCAAGGGAATTTCTCGCCTCGTCATTGTTGGTTTCTTCACCAACATGTGCGTTGAAACCACGACACGAATGGCCGGCAACCTTGGTTTCGATACCTATCTTGTTCCCGACTGCTGCGCTACTTCAAATCGCATTGGCTTAGACGGTGCCGACTACGACCCAGAACTTGTGCACGACATGACCGTTGCCAACTTGCACCGCGAATTTTGCACCGCAATCACACCTGGTGATGTGCTTGGTTTGCTTGAGGCCGACGCCCCAGGGCTCGAGCGCATTCAGGGCAACGAATAGTTCGTTAGTCCAGATACTTCTTTAAAAGAAGCGCTGCTTGCACATGTGCACACTGCGCATCATCGAGCATGGTGATCATGTTGAAGAAACCATGAAATGCGCCGTTGTATCGAGTGATCGTGCAATTGACGCCGTTCTCTACTAAACGTCGCCCGTAGGCTTCGCCCTCGTCGCGAAGTGGGTCGTACTGTGCCGTAATCACGATTGCTGGAGGCATCCGCTTCAGCACTTCGTCTGTTGCCACCATTGGAGATGCTTGGATGTTGGAGTGGTCGGCGCTGCTGCGCATGTAGTGATTGACGAACCACGCCATAACCGCTTTCGTCAAGATTGGCGCGTTGGCATTCTCGTTGATTGATGGCGAATTCATCGACAAGTCGACGGCCGGATAGATCAACATCTGAAACTTCAATGGAACTTCTTCTGCCAGCGCCACCGCTGCGGCCAAGTTGCCGCCGGCCGAATCGCCACCGACTGCAATTCGTGAATTATCAATGCCGAGAGACGAGGCATTTCCATGCGCCCACTTCAAGGCCGCGGCGCAATCGTCGAATGCGGCAGGGAATTTGTGCTCTGGAGCCAATCGGTAATCAACCGCAAGAATTGCGTGGCCCGATTTGTTAGCGAGCGATCGGCACACGCCATCGTGCGAATTGAGATCGCCAATGACCCAGCCACCACCGTGGAAAAACACCATCAGGCCAAGGTTGTTGCTTGCCGACGGACGATACAGCCGGCACGGAATGCCGCCGGCGTCTACTTCGCGAATCTCGTGCACCGCTTCTTCGCTGGGGATCTGACCTGCGTTGTATACAGCCCGCGCTTCTACTGGTGAGAGATTCTCAAACGGCGTTTTTCTAACAGCCACATAGAAGTCGGCAATGGCCTGCGCTTGTGGGTGTAACGGCATGCAGCAACTCTAAAGCTTGCGCAGTGCCGG
>CAZNBF010000153.1:0-2216 GCA_964571325.1 uncultured Acidimicrobium sp. | reverse complement strand
GTGCCGACGGTGCTGTTCGCGTAATTGGTTGCGCTGTGCTTTGGCTTGCAGGAGTCACTCACGTAGGGCCGTACGCGTTCATGATTGGTTTCTCCCCAATCGTTGGTGTCATCGCAGTTGGTTTGGCAGGGAAACTTCGTGTCGATGACGGGCCAGAGGCAACGTGGTCGGAAGTAACCCCCAACTTGGGCTGGCTGCTGATGGGATCACTATTCGCTGCAGCGCTCGTAAACGCAGGACCAATCACTGTTGATATTTTGGGCAGTTCAGAGCCCGCCGAAGTAGTTACACGATTTGGTAACGCCGTAATATTTGCGCGAATCCCACTGTTCCTCTTCCAAGCGGTTCAGGCAGCGCTGCTTCCCCGCCTTGCAAAGCTTGCCGCGCAGCGCAACCTCTCCGAGTTTTCCCGCGGGTTTCGCCAACTTATGATTCTCGTTTGTGGCGTCGGTGTCGTTGGAACAATTGGCGCATTCCTTGTTGGGCCGCAAGTGCTTGATCTTGTCTACCAAGGTGGAATCGACCGCCGCACCATGACGCTGCTGGCACTTGCAAGTGCCATGTATATGGTTGGCCTTGCAACCGCACAGGCCGTCATTGCACTTCGTGGCCACGCGATCGTTGCGCTGGGCTGGTTCGTTTCGTTTAGCGGTTTCGCGTTGATCGCTTGGCTCTCGAGCAACGACCTCTACTTGCGAGTGGAGCTTGCCCTTGTCGGAAGCTCAATGATCGCCATCGTGGTCTTTGTTGTAGCACTGCGCAAACTGATGGCAAGTGACGCGATTTTTGACCCGGAATCAATTCTGGATGCTTTTGCCGAGCGCCCGCTCGACTGAAAACTTTATTTTTTTAGCCGATGCGTTTCGTACGCCATGTCGTGCTCGACCATCATCTCAACAAGCTTGTCGAAACCAACTTCTGGCTGCCAGCCCAACTTTTCTTTCGCCTTCGATGGGTCGCCGATCAATAAATCGACTTCGGCAGGGCGCAAGAACTTGGGGTCGTGGCGAACGTAGTTTCTCCAATCGCCTAGGCCAACTTTTTCAAAGGTAAGGGTGAGGAACTCTTCAACAGAGTGCGTCTCTCCAGTGGCGATTACATAATCATCTGGCTCGTCTTGCTGCAGCATCATCCACATTGCTTTCACGTAGTCGCCGGCGTAGCCCCAGTCGCGCTTCGCATCGGTGTTGCCGAGGACGAGCTCTTTCTCGATACCCAGTTTGATGCGTGCGGCAGTGTTCGTGATTTTGCGGGTGACAAATTCGAGGCCGCGACGCGGACCTTCGTGATTAAACAGAATTCCGGACGAAGCGTGAAGTCCGTAGCTCTCGCGATAGTTCATGGTGATGTGGTGACCGAACACCTTTGCAACGCCGTAAGGCGAACGAGGGTGGAACGGGGTGAGTTCGGTCTGGGGCACTTCGCGCACTTTGCCAAACATTTCGGATGATGAAGCCTGATAAAAACGAATCGGGTTGTTTTGCGCACCGCCAACCATACGAATTGCTTCCAGTGCTCGAAGCACGCCGAGTCCGGTCACATTGGCAGTCAGTTCGGCCTGATTAAATGACATCGCAACAAAGGAAATAGCGCCCAAGTTGTAGAACTCGTCGGGCTGCACCTTTTCAAGCGCAGTCACCAGGCTGGTGAGGTCCGTAAGGTCGCCAGGGATGATTTCGACGTAAGGAAACTCGTCGCGCAGCAATTCGGCGCGCGGGTTGTGCTGCCCTTTCATCATGCCAAAGACCTTGTAGCCCTTGCCATGGAGGAACTCGGCGAGATGTCGTCCGTCTTGGCCGGTAATTCCGGTGATGAAAGCTTTGCGCACGACAGGTAAATCTAGCAGTGAAGGCATATCAATCTGGCTCGTTACGCTTATCCCTCGTGATTGCCGTACTTGCTGGAGGCGTTGGAGCGGCTCGCTTCTTGCGCGGATTGGTGCGATCAACAAAGGCCAGCGAGATCACCGCGATTGTCAACACTGCAGATGACACCGTTTTACACGGCCTAAACATTTCACCCGACATCGACACCGTCACCTACACACTCGCAAATGCAATTGACCCCGTGCGCGGCTGGGGTCTTGCAAACGAGACGTGGACAGCAATGGAAGCGCTCGGCCGATACGTTGCTGTCAGGCCTCCACTTTCTGGTGCCGCACCAAATTGGTTCAATCTTGGTGACAAAGATTTAGCAACACATTTTTATCGCACTGC
>CAZNBF010000152.1:0-2294 GCA_964571325.1 uncultured Acidimicrobium sp. | reverse complement strand
CTGCTGCTTCTGCCTTATCAATGAAGTCGAAGTCGAGCGCCAAGTTCATTGCGGCAAGGCCGGCAACCAACACGCTGAAACCAATGCTCATTGCACTCGAGCCAGATGGAATCAGATTTGCGCCGAAGAAGCCTGCAACAAACGAGAATAGGTAGAACACCATGAGGCCGAGCGTTGCGCCAATGATGATGCGACGGAACTTGTCGGTTACGCGCAACACGCCGGTGCGATACAGCACGAGCATGACCACGAATACTCCGATGGTTGCGCCAACGGCTTGCAACACGATGCCTGGGTATTGCAGGTTGAACACTTTGGAAATTGCGCCAACGACCGCGCCTTGTGCGAGGGCATAAACCGGGGCAAGAAAACGGGCAAGGGTTGGTTTGAACATGACGCCAAACGCACAGCCGAGGCCCACGAGCATTGCTGCCATGGCCCAGCTTGGGAAGGCAACTGCGCCGCCCACTTCCAATGGCTGCACCGTTGTCCAGCCGTATGTGGCCGAGGCAATGAGGAGCGCCATCAACAACATGGTTGCGCTCATTGCGCCGTTGGCGGTCATGGTTGCGCCGCTCGTCATTGGTGTTGAAGGGCCGTCGGTAATTGGCGGATTCCATGTGCCGGGGGCGGTTGCGGTGCGTCCAGATGGGGCGCCCCAGCCGGCCTGATCAGGCGACTTTTCGACGGCTTTGGAGAATGCTTTTTCGTTTAACAGAGGGTTTGCCATACCGCGATATTAAGGCATTTCCCACCGCAATGGGCGTCGCCCTTGGTCACACAAAGAGACCCGAGATTTTGCCCTTTTCTGGTGGTGGGGCTTGACCCTGTCGGTATCGTTACCCCGTTCCCGCCGACAAGGAGTCATTGTGGCCAAAGACCGTATCGATCGTGACGAAGAAGACCTTGTCCGTCTCTACCTCACCGACATCGGCCAGTACGCCCTCCTCACCAAAGACGACGAAGTTCGCTTGGCGAAGGCAATTGAAACCGGCAAAGAAGCAACAGCCGAATTAGAGGGAAATGACAAAGCGCTAACACCAAATCGTCGTCGCGAGCTGCGCAAAGATCAACGTGACGGCACCAAGGCCGAGCGCCAGTTCGTGCAATCCAACTTGCGTCTCGTTGTTTCCATCGCCAAGAAGTACCAAGCCTCGGGTTTGCCACTGCTCGACTTGATTCAAGAAGGCAACTTGGGTTTGATGCACGCCGTCGAAAAGTTTGACTGGCGCAAAGGTTTCAAGTTTTCAACATACGCAACCTGGTGGATCCGTCAGGCAATCACGCGCGGCATTGCAAACACTGGTCGCACCATTCGCCTCCCGGTTCATGCTGGCGACACACTTGCGCGTTTGCAAAAAGCACGCTCGCGCCTGGAGTTGAAGTTTGGCCGCCCAGCAACACTTGCCGAGTTGTCCAAAGAAGTTGAGATGCCAGAAGACAAAGTGACCGAGGCATTGCGTTTCGCAGCCGAGCCACTTTCGTTGTCCGAGCCATTGCGTGAAGACGGCGATGCCGAACTCGGCGATGTTGTCGAAGACCGCGCCGCCGAATCGCCATTCGAAGTTGCTGCAACCGCATTGCTGCCAGAGGAAATCTCTCGCCTGCTTGCACCGCTCGACCAACGCGAACGCGAAATTCTTGCATTGCGTTTCGGTCTCGATCGTGGCGAGCCACGCACGCTTGAAGAAGTTGGCGAGGCATTCAACCTCACGCGCGAGCGAATTCGCCAGATCGAGGCGCGCGCAATGAGCAAGTTGCGCCACCCATCTAGCGACACCGGCGCCCGCGACCTCCTCTCGGTCTAAAGCAATCGTTGGTTCGCCCGTGCTGTGCACGATTGGTGACCTCATTGAAGATGTAGTGGTGTGGCTGAGTGCCGAACCAAACCTGGGCACCGACACCGACTCGATCATTCAACGAACTCGTGGTGGTAGCGCCGCAAACGTCGCAATATTTGCAGCCCTCACTGGCACCGAATCACGTTTTATCGGGCAAGTGGGCAACGACGCACTTGGCCAACAACTGTGTTCGGCATTGCAACAAGCGGGCGTGGACGTGTGCGTTGTTAGCGAAGGCCGTACGGGCAGCATCGTTGTGCTCGTGCAACCAAACGGCGAACGAACATTTCTTACCGACCGCGGTGTTGCATCACATCTTTCGCTTGTCGATGCCAGCCTCATGGCCAACGTGGGCATCTTGCATGTGCCCTCGTATTCGCTCGTGACCGAACCGCTTGCATCAACCAGCCTTCTGTACATCAAGGCCGCGCAGTCGCTTGGGGCGGTCATTTC
>CAZNBF010000151.1:0-2332 GCA_964571325.1 uncultured Acidimicrobium sp. | reverse complement strand
GGGCCACATCGCAACGATCTGCAAACAACGCCGCTGCAGTCGTGAAGGCACTCACACAAGAAGCCTTCGAATGCGGGCTCGACAACATTGCAGCAAGCTCCATTGCCAAACGCGCGGGCCTCACCACTGGCGCGATTTACAGCCGTTACGAAAACAGCGATGAGATGCTGATTGCGTTGTGGCAACAAGTCGTTGCCCACGAGTTGCGCGCGCTCGTTGCCGAAACAGTTGAGGCGGTCACCACTCGATCAAAGTCTGGGTTACCTGCCGATTTGATTGCCCGTTTGGAAAAGCCTTCACGCATCTTGGGTCTTGGCGCCGAATTTGTGGTGATGGCCCAGCGCAATGAAGTAGTTGGCGAAGTTGTGATAGCCGAAGTAAGCAAGTGGCTGCACGAGGCGGGCTTGCAGTCAGGCGCCACCGCCATCGATCGCGCCGGCGTGGCGCTTGGCGCTTCCATTGCCATCGGCTCCACCTTGCGCTCGTTTGTCACCACCACCAACCCAGCAATGGGCCTAGTGCTTGACGGAATCCACAATGCCTACCTTTCGGCAAACGCGAAACACTCGCGCGCAAAGGTGCAAGTTCCTGAACCCATACGTTCGAATACGGGAAGTGCGCTTCGTGATGCGCTGATCGATGCAACGGCAGAGGTAATGAGCAAGACGGGCTTCACCGGTGCAACCATTTCTCGAATTGCGCGCAAGTCGGGTGTTACCAGCGGCTCTATCTACAACTTCTACCCCGACAAAGAAGCGCTCATGAACGATGCGGTCAACGAACTGATGCGCACGACGCAAAACCAAACGCTGGACGCAAAGCGCACAGCATCGACCAAACAACAGCCCAACTTTGGCCTTACCGACAGTTTCCACTTTGGTTTAAGTGCCGATCGCCGAACATGGCTGAGGTTCCGCCAGGAGTGCATCATTGCCACGCGCCATCACAAGACCACGTTTAAGCAAATGAAAAAGGTTGTCGCCGAATTGGATCAAGCAATGATCGACTCGTTTCCAAAAATTGACAAGCAAATCATTGGCCTAGTCAGCATGGGTGAACAAGCAATTGGGTACGGCTTCAGTTCGTTATTTGGTTACACCAACCTGCTCGACAAGTGCGACTTTGACGCCATCATGGTGCAAGTCGCGAAACAAAACAGCTTGTAAGCCCGCAATCAGCCTGGGCGGTAGACGCCGAAAACGTCGCGCAGCGCGTCGCTCACTTCGCCAAGTGTGGCGTTTGCACGCAACGCATCTTTCATCGGGTGCAAGATGTTGCCTGTTCCCTTTGCGGCCTCGCGCAATGCTTCAAGTGTTGCGGCAACTTTGGCCATGTCGCGGTTTGCCTTGTATGCAGACAGGCGGTCTACCTGGCCCTTTTCCAAGCCAGGAATTGCCGGCGTGATTTTGGGCTCTGGCTCGTTGTCGACAGTGAACTTGTTGACGCCAACCAGCACGCGAGTCTGATCATCGATGGACTTGGTGTAGCTGTAGGCAGCCTCTTCAATCTCGTCCATTTGGAAGCCTGCCTCGATTGCCTGCACCGCGCCACCCATCTCGTCGATGCGCGCAATGTATTCGTAGGCAAGACGCTCTACTTCGTTGGTGAGCGACTCGACAAAGTACGAGCCAGCGAGCGGGTCGGGCGTGTCGGTGATGCCGCTCTCGTAGCCAATGATTTGCTGTGTGCGAAGCGCAATGCGCGCGGCTTCTTCGGTTGGCAAGCTGAGTGCCTCGTCGTAGCCGTTGGTGTGCAGGCTCTGCGTGCCACCCAAAACTGCGGCCATGCTTTGCACGGCAACACGCACCACGTTGTTGAGTGGTTGCTGCGCGGTCAGTGTGGAGCCGCCGGTTTGCGTGTGGAAGCGCATCAGTTTGCTTGCTTCCTTCTTCGCGCCAAAGCGGGTGGTCATGATGTCGTGCCACATGCGGCGACTTGCACGGAACTTTGCAATCTCTTCGAAGAAGTTGTTGTGTCCGTTCCAAAAGAAACTGAGACGTGATGCAATGTCGTCTACATCCAGCCCCGCATCAATCGCTGCTTGCACGTAGGCAATTGCATTGGACAACGTGAATGCAAGTTCTTGCACTGCAGTAGAGCCTGCTTCGCGAATGTGATAACCGGAAATGGAGATGGTGTTCCACTTGGGAACGTTTTGCGCGCAGTACTCAAAGATGTTGGTGATGATGCGCATCGAGGGCTTGGGCGGATACACGTAGGTGCCGCGCGCAATGTATTCCTTCAGCAAATCGTTTTGAATGGTGCCGCTGATGGCGGTGCTTGGTACTCCGCGCTCTTCTGCAACCAACTCGTACATCAACAACAAAATTGC
>CAZNBF010000150.1:0-2371 GCA_964571325.1 uncultured Acidimicrobium sp. | reverse complement strand
TAGAGCCAGCACCCTCGGAAATTGCAATATCGCGACCATCTTCAACGAAGTGCGCACCAGTCGAAGCACAGAATGCCTTAGCGCTTTCCTTCGATCCATCGAAGTTGTCGCCCTCTTGGCGCACCTCTGCACCCATCGAGCGCATTCGCTCAATCTTTAGAGGGTTGGCATTAGTAGCGCTGTAGATAATCAGATGTCGCGATCGCTTGCGACAGGCATAAGCCATTGCTTGACCGAAGTTGCCCGCCGTTGCACAAACCAGTTGCTGATCCTGCAACGTCCTTTGGGTCTCGCTCATAAAGAAATCGGCGCCCCTGCCCTTGAAGCTGCGAATCGGGTTGAGCGTCTCTACTTTTAATGTCAGTTGTGCGCCAAGCTCTTTAGAAAGTGGTTCGCAGTTGAACTGTGGGGTATTAGTAAACACCGCATCGATTTCGCTTGCAGCTCGCTCAATGTTCTCTATCGACAAACGATGCTGCATGATATTGCGCTACCCCTTTAGATGAATTACTAGCCACCAATGACTGGCGTTAACGCGATTCAGCGGCTGAACCGTCACGCCTGCTTGCTTTGCAGATCGGGCTCTTTTGGCCGAATGATGCACAGTTATTTCGCCTAACCGCTGTTCGACACCAGGCTGCTTGTACAGATACCCAAGAACATCATCGGGGCTCAAACGATTAGCTTGCCAACCGAAACGAGTCGCCCAACGCTGTTGTGATAGCCGCCCTCCCACTATTGGCAGACGCCAGAGGGCGCGCACCAAAACTCCAAGTGGAATCAGAACAACATCGGCAGGGACCCAGCTGCGGTAGTTGAGCATGATGGTTGCACCATCGCGTGCCACACGAACCGCTTCACGAGTGAGCGAGAGTGCATCTGTTCGTTCACAGTGTTGCAAGGTGATGTACGAAAAAACCACGTCAACACTTCGGTCCCCCACCTGCAATGTTCGTCCATCCGTTACGTGTGTCGTTCGTAGTCGCTCTGGTCGGCCATGCTGCCCAACAGTTTCGTGACAGCGCTCGAGAAACGCAGCGTCTACGTCGGTTGCAATCACTTGCGCACATTGCTGGGTAAAGGAGGCCGTCATTCGGCCGATTCCGCTTCCGATTTCCAGCAGGGTAAGCGGAGCAAGTTGCTCGGGAGTAAAACCAAATTGTCGCATATAGCGACGCACTTCTTTGTCGCCCGTTTCTACAAAATCGGCAAGGGTCAGTTGCTTGCCGGTCTCGTTGTTGAACACCCAACCTGTTGATCGAACGACCTCGTCGGCAGTTGCGCCAGTCTCGGTCCTATTGCCGGCACTTCGCCAGGGGGTGAATTGCGTACGCCAGGTGCGTGCGCGTGCATTCGACATGATGCGTTACAACCTACTTGCGTTCGGGTAGCGGTGCCGAGTAATCCTGCCCACTGTCCAAATCAAATGCCGTATGCAGGGCTCGGATAGCGGTTTCAAGCTTGCTTCGCTCAACCACTACCGAAATACGGATGGTGCTAGTGGAGATCATCTCAATGTTGACGTCGTTGTCGGCAAGTACCCGAAACATCTTTGCGGCAATACCTGGGCTCGACTTCATGCCCGCGCCAACGAGCGACAGCTTGACAATGTTTTCATCCTGCGAAACACCCTTCGCACCAACTTCGTCGCCAACCTTTTCCAAGATCGGAAGCGCGGTAGCAATATCCCCTAGTGGCAAGGTGAAGGAAATGTCGGTGGTGCCGTCGATGGACGTGTTTTGCACAATCATGTCCACGTTGACATTTGCATCGGCCAACGACTCGAACAACAGCGCAGACACACCTGGGCGGTCTGGCACACCAAGCAACGTCATTTTTGCCTCGCCGACGTCATGGACCACACCCGAAATAATTGGTTCTTCCATTGCTGTATTCCTCTCATGATCGGCACCGATAACCCAAGTGCCTTCTTCCCACGTGAAACTTGAACGAACATGAATTGGCACGTTGTGATTGCGAGCAAACTCAACCGCACGAAGCGCCAACACTTTGCTGCCAGCGCCAGCCATCTCCAGCATCTCATCAAAACTCAAATACTGAATCTTGCGAGCCTGGGGAACCATGCGCGGGTCGGCGCTAAACACCCCGGTGACGTCGGTGTAGATCTCGCACGCGTCGGCTTGTAACGCGGCGGCGAGTGCAACCGCAGTGGTGTCACTGCCACCCCGACCAAGCGTGGTGATTTCACGATCGGTACTCACACCTTGGAAGCCGGCGACAACTGCAACTTTGCCTGCACTGAGTGCCTCGCGAACTCGATCACCTTTGATTTCCAGAATCTTTGCCTTCGTATGCGACGTATCGGTGATGATGCCCACTTGGCTGCCAGTGAAGCTCATAGCGTCGCAAC
>CAZNBF010000149.1:0-2397 GCA_964571325.1 uncultured Acidimicrobium sp. | reverse complement strand
GTCGTGCATGGCTACGGTCGGGTCGATGTGGGCCGGTGTAACGCGAATTCTTGTTCCAACTTTCGGGGGCTCGCCGTCATTGGGTGAAAAAGTGGTGTGCTCGTCGGAGCAGAACCACACCGCGTGGCCATCAATTGTTGGATTGCCGTGATCCATGCCGAGCGACTTCAAACCAACATCGATTACTGCCCACTTGGCCGACGAAGAGATAACTGTGCCAACAACCCATGCGGCTTGATTGAACGGCGAACTTAGTTGTGCGTATTGAGTATCCATCAATGAGTATGAACCGGCTTGGATCTCGGTGACTCCGGTGTTGGCGTGCATGTTGTACGTGCCTGTGCCGCCGGCAGAAATAATGTCTCCGCCAACGTCTCTTGCAGCGTCACGGAGTAGCGCCATGCATGCTTCCACTTTTTCTAATTTTTCACTTTCCGTAGTCACCATCATCAGGTGCCCTTCGTAGCCCATTACGCCACGAACGATTAAGCCAAGCGCGCGGGCTTTGTCGGCAAGGGCACCAGCATGCTGTGGCGCAATTCCGCAACGAGGCAACCCAACGTTGACATCAATCATCACATGCTTGATTCCTGCGCGGTGTGCGGCTTGCAGGGTTTCGTCGGAGTCGATTGCGACGGTGATCATTGCGCTGTCTTGCAGGTCGGCCATGGATGCCAAACGATCATGATCAACCGTTTCGTTTGCAAGTAACAAATCTTGTCCAAGCCCGGCTTGCGCCATCCCCACCATTTCGCGCGGCGTTGCGCAAGTAAATGATGTGTGTCCAACACGAACCTGTTCGCGTGCAAGCGATGTGCATTTGGTCGCCTTCATGTGTGGGCGAAGGCGAGTACCCGGTATGAGGCTGGCCATTTTCTGGACATTGCCTCGCAGCAGGTCTAGATCAAAGACGAGTGCAGGGGTCTGTACATCGCTAATGGTGTTTGGCGAAGAACCCATGGTGCCGACGGAGAGACTCGAACTCTCACTGACAGCATCCTAAGTGCTGTGCCTCTGCCATTGGGCTACGTCGGCTAATGACCATCAGGGTAGTGGTATTGCCTCCAAACTTGACAGAATGTAAAGCGTGAACTCAACAGCTACAGCCTCTCAAGACATTCAAGCGCTCCAAAGTCAGCTCGGCTTGGCCGATACGGTCGTTGACGAGGGGGCGCTTGCTGAGAGCATCCGCAAATGTGCTGCGAACAATGTGGTGTTGCCCACGTTCGCTCAACTTGCAAACCCGGCGCTCATTGCGAAAGACGTGGCAAATGGAGTGGATAAAAACTCTCCCGATGCCCGCAACTTGTTTCGCGTGCATTGGTTTAACGACATGGCTGGCAACCGAGTCGACGTGCCCGACCACGTGGTTCTTCCAAAATCTCTCACCGGTGTCGATAGCCCAATCATCGTGATGTTCGGCGATCGTTTCCCAATGATCACGGCGCACAAGGTCTTGGCGGCATATTCGTGTCTTGCACCACGCGTGATCACCGGTCAGTTCAACCCCACAGCGCAACGTGCGGTATGGCCGTCAACTGGAAACTATGCGCGTGGTGGCGTGGCCATCAGCAAAATCATGGGCGCTCGCGGAGTTGCCGTTTTGCCGGCCGGAATGTCGCAAGAACGTTTTGATTGGCTCGACAAGTGGACGAGCGATCCGAGCGACATCATTCGCACACCAGGCACAGAGAGCAATGTGAAAGAAATTTATGACGCGTGCAATGAAATGAAAAAAGACGTCAAGAATTTCATTTTCAATCAGTTCTGCGAGTTTGGCAATTACCTCGGTCACTACGAAGTGACTGGCACTGCGCTGTCCTCCGTGTACGAGCATGTTGCGAAAATAAGCAACAATCCGAATATGAGACTCGCTGCATTCACTAGCGCAACTGGCTCGGCAGGAACCATTGGTGCGGGCGACCATTTGAAAGATAAGTACGGGACAAAGATCGTTGCGGTTGAGGCCCTCGAATGCCCAACCATGCTCGAGAACGGTTTTGGCGAACACAACATTCAAGGCATCGGCGACAAGCACATTCCGCTCATTCACAACGTCATGAATACCGACGTGGTGGCTGCGGTTTCCGATCGTGTCACCGATGAATTGGACGTGTTGTTCAACACGAAGGCTGGTCATGATTACTTGGTGCAGCGCAAACATGTTCCGCAGCACGTCGTCGACACGTTGCCACACTTCGGCTTCTCCGCAATCTGCAACACGATCGCTGCAATCAAGACAGCCAAGTTGCTCAACCTCGGGCCAGACGATGCTCTGATCACTATTGCGACCGATGGCGCCGACCTCTATCCGAGCGAGCGCGTCAAAACAATGGCGCGTCGATTCAACAACTCATTTGGCGAGGTAGAGGCAGCGGAAGTATTTGCCGAGCATTT
>CAZNBF010000148.1:0-2417 GCA_964571325.1 uncultured Acidimicrobium sp. | reverse complement strand
CGCGTGCAGTTCATCGAAACAATTGGGCCAACAGAGATTGCGCATCGTTACCGTTCGTCTGGCGGCGCAATTTATGGAACGTCGTCGAATGGAAAGCGCGCGGCGTTTCGACGCCCCGCTAACAGGGGCCCTCGCAAAGGCCTCTATTTAGTTGGCGGCTCGAGCCATCCCGGCGGGGGGCTGCCAATGGTTGCAATCAGTGCGCGCATTGTTGCCAACATGATTGGCCGTGATTTGCGAGTCAATCCCAAATCTCGATAGCGCAGATAGCGTTTGGGGCATGGCCGTTACCGTACGAATCCCCACCACATTGCGCCCACTTTCCGGCGGAGCATCCACCGTGCAGGTGGAAGGCGACACGCTTGCCGACGTATTGAAGGGCTTGGATGCCCAGCACCCAGGTTTTTCTGATCGGTTGTTGGACGACGCCGGCAACTTGCACAAGTTTGTCAACGTGTTCGTATCCGACGACGACGTGCGTTACATGGACGGTTTGAATACCAAGGTGCCTGCAGGCGAAACAGTTTCGATTATTCCCGCAGTCGCCGGTGGCGATAAATAAGGCTTCAGCAGCGCTTGATGAAAAGTGTCATCGCGGTGCCAGCCCGGCTGGAATCGTCTCGTCTACCGCGCAAGGTGTTGGCCGACATTGGCGGCAAAGCAATGTTGCAACGAGTGCTGGAGCAGTGCGCGTTGTCGAAGCAGGCAACAGAGGTGTTGTTATGCACCGACTCGGAAGAACTTCGAGATATTGCAAAAGGCTGGGGCTTCAATACGGTGATGACGCCGGCGTCGTGCTCGTCTGGAACCGACCGAATTGCATTCGCCGCGCCAAACATTGACGCCGATGTGATTATCAACGTGCAAGGCGACCAACCATTTATCGACCCGAACGTGATTGATGCAGTTGCAAACGAGTTTGCACGTCGCACACCTCGGCCTTCGGTGTTAACTCCAATTTACAAATTGCGCCAAGAGGGTATTCACAACATCAACACCGTAAAAACTCTGCGCCGAACAAATGGCGACGCCGTGTACTTCAGCCGCAGCGCAATACCTGCGCAACGCGATGCAGCGCCAGAAGAATGGGCTAAGCACGCCACGTATTGGGGCCATGTTGGTTTGTACGCGTACACCAAAGAGGTGTTGTTGCAGTGGCCGTCGTTTACCGAATGCGAACCAGAGAACCTGGAAAAACTCGAGCAACTGCGGTTCATCGACAATGGAGTGGTTGTTGGAACCATTGAAATTGACGAGCCGTTAGGCGAGGTGAACGTGCCCGCAGACCTTGATTTGGCTCGGGAAATCGTTGCAAGCAACCGCGACAAGCCAACGAGCAACTAGAACAGAGAGTGCAATGACTACTTCACAGGGCTCCAATGCGCACGATGTTGTCCAAGCCCTATTGCATGAAGCCGCAGCAATTACCGCAGCGGCCAATCGACTGAACTCGGCAAGTGTCGACAAAGCAGTTGAAATCTTGGAACAGTGCCAGTCCAAAGTAATCGTGAGCGGTGTGGGCAAGTCGGGCCTCGTGGCCCGAAAGATTGCCGCAACCTTTAGCTCGGTTGGTTTGGTTTCGCTCTACTTGAACCCACTCGACGCACTGCATGGCGACTTGGGCGTAGTTGCCCCTGGCGACGTGGTGATTTTGCTGAGCAACAGCGGCGAGACACAGGAAATCGTTGCCATGATTTCGCACCTTCGGTTGCGAAAGACGCAATTGATTGCGATTGTCGGCAAGGTGGACTCGGCAATAGGCAGAGGATGCGATGTTGCAATTGATGCTGGTGTAGAAACCGAAGCGGGGCCGCACAATATTGTGCCTACCTCCAGCACCACGGTTGCAATGGCCATTGGTGACGCGTTGGCAACGGTGTGGATGCAACGCCGCAAGATAACGCCAGACGAATTTGCAACCAACCACCCCGGCGGCCAGTTGGGCAAGCGCCTCACATTGTTCGTGCGCGACCTCATGATCCCGATCGATCGCATTGCCCCATTGCCCACGAATGCACCACTAGTAACAGTTGTCGAAGAACTCACGCGTTATGGAATTGGCACTGTGTGGGTGCGCGACGCACAGAGCAAGAACGCAATCGATGGCTTGATTACCGACGGCGACTTGCGCCGCGCGCTTCGATCGCACGAACCGGCAAAGTGGGCTGCGCTCACAGCAGGCAACATCATGACGCCAGACCCGATCACTGTTGACGGTGACACGCTTGCATTCGATGCAATGAAGAAGATGGAACGCAACAACAAGAAGGCAATCAGTGTGCTTCCCGTTGCAGACGTCGAAGGTACAGTTATTGGCATCTTGCGACTGCACGATTTGGTGCAAGCGGGCCTTGCAGAACAACCAGCAGAGGACAACTAACCCATGAGCAGCACCGACCATTTGGCAAAAGTTGGAA
>CAZNBF010000147.1:0-2426 GCA_964571325.1 uncultured Acidimicrobium sp. | reverse complement strand
ACCGCCGTTGGATCATCTTGCTGGTGCTGTGCATCAGCCTCTTCATGGTTGTTGTGGACAACCTCATTATCAACGTTGCGCTTCCAACACTTTCGCGTGAATTGGGTGCCTCCACCAGCGGGTTGCAATGGATTGTCGACTCGTACGCATTGGTGTTCTCGTGTTTGTTGTTGGCGTTTGGCGGCCTAGGTGATCGCTTTGGACGCAAAGGAGCAATGCAAGTTGGACTCGTTGCATTCATGGCGTGTTCAGTGTGGGCATCGTTCGCAACATCAACGGCATCGTTGATCATGGCTCGTGGCGCAATGGGTATCGGTGCTGCAGCAGTCTTTCCGGCAACACTTGCAATTCTCATCGACGTATTTCGTGACCCGATTGAACGCGCAAAAGCAATTGGTGTCTGGTCTGCCGTATCCGGAATGGCAGTTGCATTCGGACCAATTTCTGGCGGTTTCTTACTTGAGCATTTCTATTGGGGTTCCGTATTCCTCATCAACGTTCCCATCGTGATTATCGCGCTCATTTTGGGTGCAGTATTCATCCCAACATCAAAAGATCCGAATCCACATCGTCTCGATTTCATGGGATTTGTGTTGTCCATTGCCATGGTCGGCTTGCTGGTGTACACAGTTATCGAAGGTCCGCATCGCGGATGGCTCAGTGTTGCAACGCTTACGTCGTTTGCTGGCGCATTGGTGCTGCTTGCAGCATTCATCAAGCGCGAATTGTCAACCGACGAGCCACTGCTTGATGTTCGTGTGTTTCGCAATGCGCGGCTTTCTGCGGCAACCGGTGCAATCGGCATCGCTTTCTTCGTGTTGTTTGGTTTTACTTTCTTGGTTACGCAATACTTCCAATTTGTGCGCGGATACAGCACGCTGTCGTCGGGCGTGCACACGTTGCCTTTTGCGCTTGGTGCGGGTGTAACGGCACCGATCGCGGCGCGGCTTGCACTGAAGTTCGGAACGAAGCGCATAGTTGCCCTTGGTCTCACCAACATGGCCATTGGTCTCATCATCATCGGTTTCTGCGAGGCCGATACCGCGTATTTTGGTCCGGTCATCGTCAGTATGTTGTTCTTGGCTAACGGTCTTGCTCTTGTCACTTCGCCCGCGACAGATGCGGTGATGGGCGAGTTGCCTCGTGAAAAGGCTGGCGTCGGTTCTGCTGTCAACGATGTCAGCCGCGAAGTTGGCGGAACACTCGGTGTTGCAATCAGCGGTTCAGTATTCGCATCGTTGTACGGCCCCAAACTTGGTGAACTATTGACACCATTCAATTTGGATAGCGAAATTGTGGCGCTAGCCAAAGAATCGGCAGGTGCTGGTTTCATGGTTGCGGAGCGTGCCCCAACACCCGAGGCCGCAGAAGCCGTAAGGCAGGTCGTTAGCCAGGCATTCATGCATGGGTTCCATACCGCGTGCTTTACGGGCGCGGGGGTGGCACTTGCCGGTGCCTTGTTCGCATGGAAATTTCTGCCTGCAAGACGTGCCGAACCCGTTTCAATCGGCTGACCCAAAGGCCCTTGCGGCTTTACTACTGGCTGGCCCCGCAAGTAGCCTGAACCTTCTTACATAGGCGTTCAAAGGGGAGAGCCATCATGGCAAGAATCGTAAAAGCGGCGTTGCTTCAGACGGACTGGACTGGCGACAAAGAGTCGATGATCGACAAGCACGAGGCAGCCGCCCGTGAAGCTGCAAAACAGGGCGCACAAATTATGTGCTTCCAAGAATTGTTTTATGGCCCGTACTTCTGCCAAGAGCAAGACCCAAAGTATTTCTCTTACACCGAGCCAATCCCTGACGGCCCAACCACAAAGCGCTTCCAAGCACTTGCAAAAGAGTTGAACATGGTGCTCGTGTTGCCAATGTACGAAATCGTTCAGCCAGGTTTGTACTACAACACCGCAGCGGTTATTGACGCTGATGGCCGCTACTTGGGCAAGTACCGCAAACAGCACATTCCACAGGTTCCTGGTTTCTGGGAGAAGTACTACTTCACACCTGGCACACATGGTTACCCAATTTTTGATACTGCAGTTGGCAAAGTTGGCGTGTACATCTGTTACGACCGCCACTTCCCAGAAGGCTGGCGTGCACTCGGCTTGAACGGCGCAGAAATTGTGTTCAACCCATCGGCAACAAGCCGTGGATTGTCCGAGTACATCTGGCGTGTTGAACAACCAGCTGCAGCAGTTGCCAACATGTATTACGTTGGCGCAATCAACCGCGTTGGAATTGAAAAGGACATGGGTGCAAACGACTTCTACGGTCAGAGCTACTTCGTAGACCCAGAAGGCAAGTTTGTTGGTGAAGTTGGCGACCCATTCAAGCCCGAACTGATTGTTCGCGAGTTGGACATGGACAAGATCCGCATGGTGCGCGATCGTTGGCCGTTCTACCGCGATCGTCGTCCAGACGCATACC
>CAZNBF010000146.1:0-2439 GCA_964571325.1 uncultured Acidimicrobium sp. | reverse complement strand
CTGTAATCGCCATGCACGATCGTTGCCGGGCCCTGATGAGGAATTCGTTTGAGTAACTCGTCATGAACGCGGTCGATCGCTGGTAGCTCGCGAGTTTTCGAGGCATTCCATTGCCCGTACCAACGCTTCAGTTGTCGCTCGATGTAACCCTCGTGTCGGCCTAGTTCGCCGAGACCAACCTCTGCTGGTACCACCGAATGAATTGCCGCCATCGTCTCGACGAGCGAAGTACTTGCACGCCGCCGCGACTCGGCCGACATTTTGCTGATTGCGGTTTCTTGGTCGCGCACGATGAGCCCCTCCACAAAGCCCATGACGTAGAACGGTGCATCGTTTACCGCAACATCGGTGCACAGACCAAGGGCCGGGGCAACTGGCACTGGGGAGTCTTGCAGTGCAGAAATAACCCGAAACTCGCGACCCATGTCATGTGCGCTTGCAAGCGCATGGCTGAGCGGTGGGCGACGAAGAACAAACTTCCTGTTGTTTGCATCGGTTACAAGAAATGTGAGGTTGGAGTGGCCACCTGCAATAAGCGAGTAAGTGAAAGGTGCGCGTGCGCCAGTAATATTTGTTGACAGCCAGTTTTCAACCTGTGGCTGATTGATGCCTGCTGGTACTCCGGATTGCTCAATCATCAGGTAGCAAACTACTCGTGCATAGGGCTTGCTCGCACACTGGGCGGTAGCGTCTGGGCAATGATTCTCGATGTTTCTGACGCGTCGTTTCAGGCCGAAGTGCTCGACCGTTCGGCGACAGTGCCTGTCATTGTCGACTTGTGGGCCCCGTGGTGCGAGCCCTGCAAAACCATCGGACCAATTCTTGAAAAACTGACCAAGGCAGCCAACGGCAGAGTGGTGTTAGCAAAAGTCAATGTGGATCAAAACCCGGCTATCGCTGCCGCGTTCAAGGCGCAGTCAATCCCGGCCGTCTACGCGATGAAGGATGGCGCTGTGCTCGACGGTTTCGTTGGTGCATACCCGGAACATGTCATTGAAGAATTTGTCCGCGGTCTCATTCCTGGGGAAGAGTTGGTTTCCGTCGAATCGCTTCTTGCGCTGGGCGACGAAACAAGCCTTCGCGCTGCATTCACGCTTGAACCAACGAACGAATTGGTTGTGGTCGCATTAGCCAAATTGCTCATCAGTCGAAGCGATATTCCGGCAGCACTTGCACTGCTCACCAGCATTCCCTCTACACCACAAATACAGCTGCTCATCGACGAGGCAAAACTGGCGTTTGCGCCTACCGACGACTTTGATGAACAACTATCCAATTTGCTGCCGAAAGTGAAGCTCGACGATGACGCTCGCGCTGCGTATCTCGCGATCTTGGAAACTATGGGCGTGAATGATCCAAGAACCGCGGGTCATCGCAAGAAATTCACTGCACAACTGTTCTAGGTTCGTACACATGTAAGTCGTGTATGCACGACTGCGCCAATTGGTCCAGTGGTGGGGCATCAGCCGCATCGTTAGTACTGCGGGTGGCGTGCTCTGCATGGCTTTGGGCGCGTGGTGGGTATTGCGGGTTCCGCCGCCACCGCCAGAATCGACAATTGTCTTTGCAACCACTTCCGTGGTGTCTTCTGGAGGGTCAAACAATTCGGGGGTAGGGGCAATCCCCACATTTATTCGAGTGCATGTGGCGGGCGAAGTGTTGAGGCCGGGCGTTTACCAACTTCCCGGAACAGCCCGCGTGGTGGATGCTGTGGATGCCGCGGGCGGGCCCACTGCTTTAGCCGATGTCGACGTCATCAATCTTGCAGCTGCTCTTTTCGATGCCGCACAAGTTTTTGTTCCACGTAGGGGTTCAGTCGGTACCCGCGCATCGATACCCCGGCCGCTACCTGGCGTCAATGCTCCGCCATCACCTAACGCCAACACGCCCGAAGGTGCAAGCAGTGTCCGAGTAAACATCAATACTGCATCGATGTCCGATCTCGACACGTTGTCTGGTGTCGGCCCGTCAACAGCAAAAGCAATTATTGATTATCGAACTAAAAATGGCCCATTTGGCTCTATCGAGGACTTGCTTAATGTGCGAGGGATCGGTCCCGCAAAACTCGACGCTATGCGCGAGCAGGTAACGGTGTGATTGCGGTGTTACAGCGCTCCAAGAACAATGGCACTCACGCCAAGCGCAAGCAACGCACCGATCCAAATTCCGATAGCAAGCGGTCGATACTCGCGAAACCACTCGGGCCAACTGGCAATCGCTCGGCGTGTTGCCCTCCGCGAAGACAAGTGGCCAACCGCAAACCACAAAGCACAACTGGCAACAGTTGCCAAGACATAACTAGATGCGGCAGAAACGGCTGGTACACCAACAATGGGCAGCACCGGAAGCGCCGCAACGAGCAGCAGAAAACCAATCACGCCAGTGAGTGGGCCGGGTAGTGCAACGAGTGCTAGGCCAACTAACGCGAGCAGCAACGAA
>CAZNBF010000145.1:0-2536 GCA_964571325.1 uncultured Acidimicrobium sp. | reverse complement strand
TTGGCAACGCTGCAAATGCGCAACGGAAACATGGTTGTTTCTGGTGCGGTACCAGAGGACATCGACCTCGATCACGGAATTCTTGGCGCGATGGAGTCGCTGTTGTCTATATATAAAGCACCAGAGATGGCGGAGTTGCCTCCTTTGCAGGGTGGCCTCATGGGTTTCCTGGGATACGACGTAGTCCGCGAAATAGAAAACCTTCCGAATGCTCCTCGCGATGTGCACGAGTTTCCCGATGCGGTTGTCAGCATGATCGGTTCGCTCGTCGCCTTCGACCACTGGCGTCAGCGTGCATATGTCTTGGAAAGTGTCCCGCTTGTCGACCAAAATTCGGTCGAAATTGATGCCGCGTACGATGCCGCGATTGAGCGCATCCATGCCGCTGTTAACGACCTGACTCAACCACTTGCATATGTTGCAGCGGAGCCACCATTAGCAACAGATTCCAAGCCGGCACGAGACGTACCTAAGGGCAGTTCTTTTCAAACTGCAGTCGAAGCAGCGAAAGAGCACATCAAGGCTGGAGACATTTTTCAAGTTGTGCTTTCGCAAAGGTTCGACATTCAGCTAGGCGCAGACCCATTTGATTTTTATCGGGTGTTGCGGCAAGTTAACCCAAGCCCGTACATGTACTACATGAAACACAACAGCATCACCATTGTTGGCAGTTCTCCCGAACCAATGGTGCAGTTGCGCGACGGAAAGGTAACGAGCCGACCAATCGCCGGCACCCGCAAGCGTGGTTTGGACGACGAGCACGACAAGAAGCTTGCAGCAGAATTGCGCGAGCACCCTAAAGAAGTCGCCGAACACATCATGTTGGTCGATCTGGCCAGAAATGATGTTGGTCGAGTGGCGCAGTTTGGGACAGTGAAGGTTGAAGAGTTGATGTCGCTCGAGTTGTACAGCCATGTCATGCATCTCACTTCGCAGGTAACGGGGCAGTTGCGCGAAGGGCTTGGACCAATCGATGTTCTGCGGGCAACGCTTCCTGCCGGCACGGTCAGTGGTGCGCCGAAAGTAAGGGCCATGGAAATCATCGACGAACTAGAGCCTGTGCGTCGCGGGCCTTATGCAGGCACCATCGGCTACGTAGATTTTTCTGGCAATCTCGACACAGCAATTGCTATTCGAACAATGTTTGTTGGGCCGAAGGGTGCAGTCTTGCAGGCAGGCGCTGGAATAGTCGCCGACAGCGTTCCCGAAGACGAAGATCTGGAATGCCACAACAAGGTGGCTGCATTACTCGCGGCAATACCCGCAGCCCGCAGGATGACCGCCGCTCGGCAAGCCAATGCTTGATTCCGCATCGAGTGCGTTTTGGGTACCAATCGTTCGCGATGTCGTGACAGTTACGGGTTCTGACGCTCGAAAGTATCTGCATTCACAGCTCAGCCAAAACATAGAAACCATGCAGCCTGGCGATGTGCGCGCATCGTTCGTTTTGCAGCCGACTGGGAAGATAGACGCTCTGCTTCGCGTTTCGTGCGCGGCAAACGATCGGTTTGTGCTGGATACGGAAGCCGGCTTTGGCGAGAGCGTGGTCACCCGATTGAAGCGTTTCAAGATTCGAGTAAATGCCGACTTGGATCTGCAGCAACAAAACTGGCGAGCCGTTCGCAATTGTGGGGGCACCGCCATAGATGGGTCGCTTGCCGCATGGCGCGCCGACGGCACTGCAGTAGATGTTTTCTCGCCCGCATTGGCGTTGCCTAAAACCATTCAGCAGGGCACCACCGAACAGTTTGCTGCAGCACGTGTCGCTGCCATGTGGCCGATCATGGGCGTCGACATTTCTACCGACATGATTCCGGCAGAAACTGGCATCGTCGAGTGCGCCGTCAGTTTCACTAAGGGTTGCTATCCCGGCCAAGAACTTGTTGAACGCATGGATTCACGCGGATCAACGGCACCGAAAATGCTGAAGCGCATCGATTGCCCGCCTGATGCAGTTGCAGGGGCCGACGTTGTCGTCAACGGTGTAACTGTTGGCACCTATACAACTGTTGTTGGCACACACGCGATTGCGCTCATTAAGCGAGGAAGTGTTCTCGCTTAGCTCGTTAATACGGCATCGTTAACAAGCGTAAGATCGTTGCATGGCGCTTGTTTTTCCATTTGATCACAAACATCGCAAAGCGCCGATGGAAATGAAGGATTTGCTCGGTGGCAAGGGCGCAAACTTGGCAGAAATGACGAGTGTGCTCAGGCTGCCAGTGCCATACGGTTTCACCGTCACTACAGATGCCTGCAGGGGCTACATGAAGGCTGGTTGGCCAAAGACACTTGATGCCGAGCTGCAGCAACAGGTTGCTCTTCTAGAAAAAAAGATGGAGGCAAAGCTTGGCGACCCGCATCGACCACTGTTGGTCTCGGTTCGATCCGGCGCCAAGTTCTCGATGCCGGGAATGATGGACACGGTTCTCAACCTGGGCCTAAACGACGTCAGCGTCATCGGGCTTGCCGAATCCACAAACAACGAGCGATTTGCGTTCGACAGTTATCGGCGTTTCATTTCGATGTATGGACGAAT
>CAZNBF010000144.1:0-2555 GCA_964571325.1 uncultured Acidimicrobium sp. | reverse complement strand
GAGCGCGAAGCACGAAGCGAAGCCCCGCAAGGTGTGCTGGCGATGGCAGCACCTATTCCAGATGTCGACTTGGCATATCTCATTGGAGACTCCACTTCGAAGAAGCCGAAGCTCTTGATTGCTGTGGATGGTGTTACAGACCCGGGCAACCTCGGAGCGATCTTGCGATCATGTGATGGTGCCGGAGTTGACGGTGTGATCTTGCCTCGTCACCGAGCCGTGCACATTACGCCGACGGCTGCCAAATCTGCCGCAGGTGCTGCAGAGTACGTACCGATGTGTGTTGTCGGTGGCCTACCAACCGCGTTGCAACAAATGAAAGACGCGGGCGTGTGGATTGTTGGCTTGCACGACGCTGCCGATAAGAGCATTTTCGAATTGGGCTCACTTGGGGATGAATCAATTTGTTTGGTGCTGGGCGCAGAGGGTCCTGGCCTGTCGCGTTTGGTGCGGGAACGCTGCGACGTATTGGTCAATATTCCGATGTTGGGCGCATTATCTTCTCTCAACGTTTCTGTGGCGGCTGCGTTGGCTACCTATGAAGTCGTCCGTTTACGTGGCTTGAAATAGAACAATTCAGTTCCCTCGGAAGCGAGTTTGCGCCGTATCATTGAGGCGCTTAGTGAAGAAGGTTTGGCCGGGTTAGCTCAGTGGTAGAGCAACCGCCTTGTAAGCGGTAGGTCGTGGGTTCAATCCCCACACCCGGCTCTGATTTTGTGGGCATGACATTTTCAGGTGTTGTGCAGAAGGTACGGTAGTTCTATGAATCAAGAACAACGTCGTCCAAGCCGCGGCCCTGTTTCTCGCGGAAGCAATCTCAATTCCACTATGTCCATCGTTGTTGCAGCAGTTGCTGTGCTTCTCGGGTTTCTCATCTTGCGTGACATCCGCAGTGATAGCGGCAGTAGCACTGCTGCCACACCAGATCAGGCCACCGACGAGACCATCGTTACCGACACCATTCCGGTGGAAACAACTGTTGTAGTAACCGTTCCGCTTACCGCCTTCAAAGTGCAGATTGCAAACGCCTCGAAGGTGGCGGGAAGTGCTGGCACAATGACCACAGAATTGCAGGGCCGTGGGTTTATCGTGCAGCCAGCAATGAACTCGAGCGAAGTAACGCCGAAGCAAACCGCAACGGTGGTTTATTTCTTGCCGGGCTTTGATGTCCAGGCGGCAATGGTTGCAGAACAACTTGGTGGAGTAGCGACTGCTGCAATGCCTGCTCCGATCCCAACCGAAACAGGCAAGCTTGGTGAAGCAAGTGTGTTGATCCTGTTGGGTACTGATTTGGCTGGCAAGCCTCTTGCAACTCCAGTTCCAACTGTTCCGGTTGCTACCGAAACAACATTGCCACCAGGCTGATCTACTTCTTCGTAGTGCGCTTCTGAAGAAGTTCGCGCGCTGCACTTTCAATACTGGTGAGCGTTTGATCAAACGCTTGGCGTTCGCCATACATTTCCATCAAGGTGACCGCGTCGATTCGTCCGCGCACTTCGGCATCTGCATCGCCGCAAATTACCGAAACGGGTTTATTGAACTGCTGCGCCAACCGTTGAACGCCACCGACAACTTTTCCCTCGAAACTTTCGTTGTCTAAATATCCCTCACCTGTGATGACATAATCACTTGATGCAATAAGTTCGTGTAGTCCGACCTCGTCGGCAACGATGTCGAAGCCAGGCACGAGTGATGCGCCGAGCGCGGCCAAGCCGCCGGCAAGACCGCCGGCAGCACCGGCGCCTTCAATGTTGGAAACATCAACGCCATAGTCGTCCAAATATTGTTGCTGCAATTTGTGGAGGCGGGCAGTGAGGAACTCGATTTGCGCTGGCGTTGCGCCTTTTTGCGCACCGAATAACTTCGCCGCGTCCGTGAACGAGGTTTGTACATCGCACGCCACGAGAAACTCGATGCCGCGTAAACGAGCTGGGGACTTGATTGCTTTAATTGCACCAAGCCCTCCGTCTACGGTTGCCGAGCCCCCGACACAGACGATGATCTTTTTGGCACCGTCGTTGAGGGCCGAATCAATAAGTTCTCCCGTGCCAACTGTTGATGCGGCAATGACATCGTTTTTGGTTGCGCCGCCAACCAGTGTGAGGCCAGATGCACGGGCCATTTCGATGATTGCTGTGTCACGCACGAAGCGCCATTGAGCTTCCACCGGTTTGCCAAGTGGGTTGGTTACGCGGGTGGTGCGATTGGCGCCACCAAGAACATCAAGCGTCCCTTCACCACCGTCACCGATAGGGGTTTCGATGCATTCGTGGCCAAGATCCCAACAGGCATGGCCAATTGCGGCGGCAACTTGCGCGGCGGTCGCGGTTCCGCGAAATTTGTCAACTGCTGCGAGCACACGCATGGTTCACAGGCTAGGTTGCCGCTGTGTTTCTTGGTGCATCGTCAGTACTCAATTGGTGGTCGATTCTGCAATTGGTCGCTGGCTGCTGGGCGATGCTGCGCATTATTCGTGCTGCACGTCTTGCAGCGCCTCTCGAAAACCAAATAGACCGAGATGTAACTGTCCCCACAATCAGCGTGATTATCCCTGC
>CAZNBF010000143.1:0-2556 GCA_964571325.1 uncultured Acidimicrobium sp. | reverse complement strand
ACGAACTCTGCTCCGACAATTTCGGATACCAGCACTCGCGATGCCCGACGTCGCCGCACAAAATCAGAAGAGTAACCATGTCGAGGCAACGGTTTGTGGCTCCTGGTTTCGAACTGGTAGCCAAGGTGTTCGACAAGTATCACGGCGCAGATAAAGCCGGTGCTTCATTTGCGGCAACGCACAAAGGCAAGCAAGTCGTTGACTTGTGGGGTGGTGTGCGCAGTGATGGAGCGCCATGGAGTGACGAAACGGTATGCGTCATTGCATCTGGCACCAAAGGAATTTGTGCCACCGCAATCATGATGTTGGTGGAGCGTGGGTTGCTCGACCTGGAAGCACCGATTGAAAGTGTGTGGCCAGAATTTGCAGCTGGAGGCAAGGGGCACATAACTGTTGGCGACTCGCTTGCTCACGTGGCGGGAGTTCCCGGCTTAGAGCGGTCCATCAGTGTTGAAGAGATTTCGGATCCAATATTGATGGCCCAATATGTTGCGGCGCAGCACCCGATAACTCCGATTGGCGCTCCGTCGTATCACGCCATGACATACGGATGGATTGCAAGTGAGTTGGTGCGCCGAGTTGATAGCAGAAGCATTGGAACGTTCGTACGCGAAGAAATTGCAACACCGCTGCAACTTGATTTGCATATTGGTGCGCCAGATTCGGTGTTGCCAAGAATCGGCGAGACAACGCGTGCGGCTAACTACAACTACTCGGCAATGGCGGGCGATGATGTAGATCCTCGTTTGCAATACGTGTACGGAATGATCCCTGCCGAACGAGGCACTTCCATGTTTGCAAAGTCAGAACTTCCAGGTGGCGGTGGAATTGCCAGCGCGTATGCCATGTCGCGTCTGTACGCAATGTTGGTGAATGGTGGCGAGCTTGACGGTGTGCGTCTGTTGAAGCCTGAAACCATAGAGATTGCGCGACGAGAGCGTTCAGTGGGTAACGATCCATTGTCTGGTCGTCTGCTGCGATTCGGTGTGGGCTTCGAATTAAACCCAAACCCTTCGCGGTTGGGAATGGACCAGCTGGCCTTTGGCCACACGGGCGCTGGCGGTTCTACGCATGGCGCATGGCCAAGCTTGCAGGGCAGTTTTTCGTATGCAATGCGCGAATTTCAGTCTGAAAACGCAGACAGTCGTGGCATCGAACTTCTCGACGTGCTCGATGAGTGCATGTCGAAAGCCCAATAAACGGCGAAGTAAGAGCTACTTACCCTTCCACACTGGGTCACGCTTTTCGGCAAAGGCATTTGGGCCTTCCATCGCATCTTGCGAATTGATGGCCTTGATGTATGCCTCGTTCTTGCGCATGGCTGCATAGCTATCTGCAATATTCAAGTCTTCAGTTACACGAATAATGTCGAGCACCGCAGCAACGCTGAGTGGGGCAGACAAGCAGATTTCGGCAGCCAGTGCTCGAGCTGTGTCCATCAGTTCAGTACTCGGTGCAACCTTGTTCACGATGCCCCACGACATTGCTTCGTCTGCAGTTAAGCGACGACCGCCGAAGATGATTTCGTTTGCCAATTGACGGGGTAACAGTCGTGGTAAACGAATTGAGCCAGCATCGGGAAGTACGCCCACTCGTGTCTCGGGAAGAAAAAACTGTGCGTGTTCTGCAGCAACAATGAAGTCTGCCGACATTGCAATTTCAAAACCGCCACCAACTGCCATGCCGTTTACGGCAACGATGATCGGCTTTGGACGATGCTTCAGCTCGGGAAATCCACCGAAACCACCCGCGCCGTAATCCGATTCAAATGACTCGCCGTCTGCGGCACTGCCCAAGTCCCATCCGGCTGAAAAGAATTTCTCTCCGCCGCCAGTCAGAATCGCAACACGTTGAACAGGGTCTGCCATGAATGCAACGAATGCGTTGCTCAGCTCGCGACTGGTGGCTGCATCAATTGCATTCGCCTTTGGTCGATCGAGCGTGATCTCGAGCACCTTGCCATCAAGCGAAGTGGTGGTGTGAACGGCCATGGCTATTTCTCCTCGATAATTAACGCATCTACTGCAACAGATGACGTGGTGGTAACAAGCACTGGGTTCAGTTCAACCTCTGCAAGTTTGGAACCAACCACATGCTGTTGCAGCGTCAGTATTGCACTTACGAGTGAATCAATTTTGGCCGCAGGTTTTCCGCGGTAACCGTTCAGAATCGGAGCTATGCGCAATCGCTGAAGCGCACTGCGCAGGTCGTCTGCTGTTGCTGGGGCGAGAACGCATTGAGTGTCTCTCCACAGTTCGGTGAGTACGCCGCCAGCACCAACGGTGATGAGCCAACCAAGTGGGGCAGACCTACGAATGCTCACCAGCACTTCGGCAACGATTCCTGTCACCGTTTGTTCAACCAAAAACTCGGTGATTTCAGACGGCATGGCGTTCAGCGCTGCAGTCAGTTGCTCGGCGTCGCGCAAGCCAACGGCTACAGCGCCTGCTTCGCTCTTGTGGGCTAGCCCAAGACCTTTCAGAGTGATGGGGAAGCCAATGCGCTGTGACTCTGCAACCACCGAATCGCGCGTGCATCGAGCACCTTGCGGCACGG
>CAZNBF010000142.1:0-2566 GCA_964571325.1 uncultured Acidimicrobium sp. | reverse complement strand
GCTGGAACCAATTTGTTATTGCAGCAGGGGTGTGCACCGGTGGTGTCTGTAGACGATGTGCTGGTTGCACTGGGGCTCGACACACGCCGAGTGCACCCTCCGCTGTTCGACGAACGCAGTTCGTTACTGCCAGACGATGCAGCACTTGCTTTTGCCATGGCCGGCGACGCACTTACCTTGGATCAGCTTGTGCTGCGCACACGACGCGACGTTGTGGACATTGCATTCGCGCTTGGACGCATGGAGTCGATGGGTTGGGTGGTGAACAATGGCGGTTGGTGGGAGGTGCTCGGTGCGCAAACACCAGCGGGGTACGGTGGAAATCATGGAGGCAGCCACCGCTTGGGAAATTGATGACTTCGCTACGTCGCTTACTGCCGCCTCTGCAAACACCATTTCGGCATACGTAAGCGACATCTCGCAATTCGCAAATTGGGTGGAGCGCCAGTCCATAGACGACCCCCGCAAGGTCACCAAAGATGTGGTGCGTCAATACATCGGGTTTCTCACCACCATGAAAATGGCAAAGCGCAGTGTTGGTCGAAAAGTTGCTGCGCTGCGCAAATATTTTGCGTGGTTGGTGCGCGATCACAAAATTGAAGTTGACCCAACCGCAGGAGTGCGAACGCCTACCGACACTGGTCGGCTTCCGAAGGTGCTCACGAATGAGCAGTTGAATGCTTTGCTGCACGCTGCAAACGATGACGACCCCGACTGGAAGAAAGCTCGCGATACCGCAATCATTGAATTGCTGTACGGAAGCGGACTGCGCGTGAGCGAATTGTGTTCACTCGATGTCGACAGCGTGAATGTGAAACAGCAAGCAGTCATCGTTACGGGTAAGGGAAACAAACAGCGTCGAGTTCCTGTGAGCGAGCCATCACTTGTAGCACTGACGGCATGGTCGTTGCTCCGTTCAGAAGTGTCAGCAGACAAAACCGAGGTGGCGCTGTTCGTTAATGGTCGCGGTGGTCGACTTGGCACGCGAGATGTGCGTCGGATCATCGATGCGCGTTCACTTGCGCCAACTCATCCTCACGCATTGCGTCACACGTTTGCGACGCACTTGCTGGATAACGGGGCCGACTTACGGGCGGTCCAGGAATTGTTGGGTCATAGTGACGTGGCAACCACTCAGCGGTATACGCATGTGAGCAAAGAACGGCTGAAGTCTGCCTACGGGGTATCTCATCCGCGGGCATAATTACAGGGCATGAATGCTCTGCCTGTTCGCCTAACTATTGAGGATGCTTGGCAGCAGTGGCACGACGGCAAAGACCCCATTGCGCGTGAATGGCTAGTCGTTCACTACGCATCACTGATTAAGTTCGTTGCTGGTCGTCTTGCGGCAGGATTGCCGAAACGTGTGGACACGGGCGATTTGGTTTCTGCAGGTGTGTTCGGACTGATGAATGCAATTGATCGCTATGACCCAACGCAAGGCGCAAAGTTTGAGACGTATGCAATTCCGCGCATTCGTGGCGCCATTCTCGACAGTCTGCGCGCACTCGACTGGGTTCCGCGCAGCGTGCGATCTAAGTCGCGTTCGGTGGAGCAAGCAATGTCAGCTCTTGAACATGAACTGGGTCGTTCACCGTCTGAAGAAGAGATTGCGGCGAAGTTAGAAATCTCCGATTCCGATTTTCAGAAATGGTTGTCTGATATCGCAGCTGGTTCGGTCGGTCCTCTTGATCACGTTGTTGCCGACAACACGGCAACAGCCACACATTCAGATATGCATCGAGCAACCAGCCCAGACGCAGTCGTTGAAGCAGACGAAACACGCAGAATCATGCGCCAAGAAATGAAGAAGCTTCCAGAAAAAGAACGAACCGTTCTTGTGTTGTATTACGAAGAGAATCTCACACTTGCCGAAATTGGCGATGTGCTTGGTGTAACCGAGAGCAGAGTGTCGCAGATTCATACGAAGGCGGTGCTGCAATTGCGGTCGCGACTTCGTGCCGCCGAAATTGATTGAGTTCATTGCAGCGCTGTGTGCGCTTGTGTTGCCAACGCAATTTGCGGTAACCGATTCGTTTCGCCCACCGACGTGCACGTGGTGCGCGGGTAATCGTGGCATCGAATACGCCACTCCGCCAGGTGCCCCCGTGCATTCCTCGGCGAGCGGAGAAGTCACATTCGTTGGGTCGGTGGCCGGCACGCTGTATGTCGTGGTTCGCGCCACGAATGGGGTACTGGTTACCCATGGCCGTTTAGCAAGCGCTCAGGTGTCTGCGGGAGACCGCGTAACTGCAGGGTTTCGTATTGGAACCTCAAGTGGCGGCCTGTACATCGGGGTGAGACGGCTTGGCGTATATCTCGATCCAACGACTTGTGCTTCGACATCAAAAAACCCAAGTGGGCTAAGGCCCCGAGCCGTTTTGGTGCCGATACACTCACACGGGCCGTAAAACCGCGGTGCAGTACAAATCACATACTTGAGTTCCACCCTGTGGTCGTGAAAGCGCCGGGGCTCAGGTTTCCTAACCACAGGAGAGGAGATAGTCATGGCAATCGTCAGCATGCGCCAAATGCTTGAAGCAGGCGTTCACTTCGGACACCAAAC
>CAZNBF010000141.1:0-2600 GCA_964571325.1 uncultured Acidimicrobium sp. | reverse complement strand
AACAAAAAGGGCGACGTCGACTTGGGCACGATCAATTTGCCAGCAGGCCAATACGTACTGTTCTGCACCGTGCCTGGCCACCAAAACATGAAAGCCGATCTCACCGTTAAGTGAGACCGGCTTTCAATTGAAAACGGTTTTGTAATTACTGCGGAATTACGCGCTGAGCAAAACCTCGGAAAGAATCCACAGCACCAACCACAGAACTCCTGAGGTGATGAGTGCATTCTTGTGGCTCTCATATGGCCAAAGCATTTTGTTGCCAGCCTTGATGCCGCCGAAGATACCAACAGCGTTGAGCTCGAACAGTGCGGTGATTGCCATGGCGATACCGAACAGCGTCCAGGCGTTGCTGCTTGTTGCGTCGGGGAATGCACCGTTGTAGAAGTGCGCTGCACCAACCATGAAGAACAACATGGAGACCGAGAAGATCATGTTCTGGCGTGAAGCCAACAATGCCTTGCGGCCTGCGGTTGGAGCGTCGGCATTTGCTTCGCCGCCACCCAACACGTTTGCTGCGTTAGCAAGTACAACCTTCTGGTTCTTCCAGATGATCATCCACACGTTTGCTGCCATCAAGATGCCAAGCACCATGCCGATGGAGATTGCAACGTTGTGACCAATTCCTGAAGCGGAAGCATCGGTGAAGAAATCTTTGTAATAGTTCTCGATTGCTCCAGTGATCAAGATGCCGGTTGCCAATGTGGCGATGGAAGCCCAACGGAACCACCACAAAGCGCGACGTGCAACTTTGTCGATGGTGATGTTGCGGGCCTTGCCCTCGTCACCGTAAGCGGCCAAACCTGGTACTTGCACCAAGTTGAAGTAGTACAGCAAGCCAATCCAGGCAATGCCGACGAGAACGTGCAACCAACGGAGACCAAAAGTTCCGAGGTAAGCGCGGCTGAGTAATTCCATATATATGTCTCCCCTTTGAGGTGATTGTGAGCCGAAAAACAGGGTCCAACTCGTTTTCCAAACTAGCACCGCCCCGAAGTCGGGACTTGCCACTAGTTTGTACAGCGTCATGGCCGCAGAATTTATATATACGTGTTACAAACTGGCTCGGTTCTACCCACCAGACCGCACCATTCTTGAAGACATCTCGTTGTCGTTCTACCCCGGCGCCAAAATTGGTGTCATCGGCTCTAACGGCAGCGGCAAATCCAGCCTTCTGCGCATCATGGCCGGCAAAGACGACGGCTACACCGGCGAGGCGCGCTTAACGCCCGGGTTCACCGTTGGCATTCTTGAACAAGAGCCGCAACTCGACCCAGCCAAAGACGTGCTTGGCAACGTGATGGACGGCGTTGCACCAATTCGCGACATGTTGGCCCGTTACGAAGAAGTGACAGCAATGTGGGGCGAGCCCGACGCCGACTTCGACAAGATTGGCGTGCTGCAAGCCGAACTTGAAGCAAAAATTCAGGCTGCCGATGCATGGAGCCTGGAACGCAACGTAGAAATTGCGATGGATGCATTGCGCTGCCCACCAAACGATGCCGACGTCACCAAGTTGTCTGGTGGCGAGCGACGCCGCGTTGCGTTGTGCCGCTTGCTGTTAAGCCGCCCCGACTTGTTGCTGTTGGACGAACCAACCAACCACTTGGACGCCGAAAGCGTGGACTGGCTGGAGCGTTACTTGCAGGAATACCCAGGCACCGTTGTGGCAATTACTCACGACCGTTACTTCTTGGACAACGTTGCCAAATGGATTTTGGAATTGGATCGCGGACGCGGTATTCCTTTCTCGGGCAACTACACCAGCTGGTTGGAACAAAAACAAGAACGACTTGGCCGCGAAGAGAAATCGAACGATGCACGCAAGCGCACGTTGCAACGCGAGTTGGATTGGGTGCGCATGGCGCCGAAGGCTCGTCAGTCCAAAGGTAAAGCGCGTCTTGCTGCATACGAGAAGTTGCATGCCGAAGCGCAAGCAGCCGACAGCGGCCCAGACAAATTGGAAATTGCAATACCCGCAGGTCCGCGCCTTGGCGACACCGTGATTGAAGTGAAGGGACTCAGCAAAGGCTTCGGCGACAGATTGCTGATTGAAGACTTGACGTTCTCACTTCCACCAGCGGGCATCGTTGGCATCATTGGCCCCAACGGCGCAGGTAAGACCACGCTGTTCAACATGTTGTCTGGGCAAGAAGCACCCGACAGCGGCACCATCACCATTGGCGACACCGTGCAAATGAGTTATGTCGACCAAAGCCGCGACACCCTGAACGCCGACAAGTCGGTGTACGAAGAAATCACCGACGGCGCAGAAACGCTGAAGGTGGGCAACCGCGAAATTCATGGCCGCGCATATGTGGCCAGCTTCAACTTCAAGGGCTCCGACCAACAAAAGCGCGTTGGCGATTTGTCCGGTGGCGAACGCAACCGTGTTCACCTTGCCAAGATGCTGAAAAAAGCAGGCAACTTGTTGCTGTTGGACGAACCAACAAACGACTTGGACGTAGACACACTGCGCGCACTTGAAACATCGCTCGAATCGTTTCCAGGTTGCGTTGTGGTGATTTCGCACGACCGCTGGTTCCTCGACCGCATTGCAACACACGTGTTGGCGTTTGAAGGCGACAGCCAAGTGCGTT
>CAZNBF010000140.1:0-2611 GCA_964571325.1 uncultured Acidimicrobium sp. | reverse complement strand
CTTCCGCCGTTGCGGTTTCGCTCCATGCCCCAACCGCTGCGCAACATTGCTGGCTTAATTGTCGTAAGCAATTCTGCAAAGCGCACGATTTCGGATGCGTCCACACCGCACACATCTGCCGCCCGCTCCATCGTCCATTCTTCGGCGGCTGCCAAAAATGCGCTTGCGCCAACAGTGTGCTTGTCGACAAACGCTTGATCGATGCGATTGTTGTGCTGCATCCAGCGAGCAAGCGCGAAGCCCAGCACCACGTCGGTGCCTGGGCGAACGGCCAAGTGCACATCCGCACGGGCTGCAGTGCTTGTTGCACGGGGGTCGATCACAACTATCTGCGCGCCATTCTTTTTTGCCTTGGTCAGAATCGGCACAAGGTGGGTGTTGCTTGCGCTGGGGTTACCACCCCACACCACCACAAGTTTCGAATGCTCAATGTCTTGTGGGTCGCATGACAGCATTTCGCCAAACACTCGCTCCCACGCTTCGGATTTTGTGCTCGCACAAATCGTTTGCTCAATTTCTGGGCAGCCAAGTCGTTCGAACAGGTGAGGCATCACTCGCTTTTTATCGATGCGCGCCGATGACGAGTTATACAAATATGGCAACACGCTGTCGGTGCCATGCGTATCGATCGCGCTTCTGATCTGCTGCGCGATCAAGGCGATTGCTTCGTCCCAGGTTGCGCTACGAAACTGGCCGCTGCCTTTTGCACCGGTGCGTACTAACGGGGTCATGATTCGTTCTGGTGAATACACGCGAAGCGCATGATGCTTAACCTTCTTGCAAATCCAGCCGTCAGTAAGCATGTTGCCCGCACTGTCTACTGGCGCTGCATCAATGTCGACGATACGACCCATCTCGACCGTCACTTGCAACGAACACGAGTCGGGGCAATCAAGCGGGCATGCGGTGAGCACTTTCATGATGGATTCTCCGGTGCTTCCAAATCACTGAACTGGTCGATGTCGCGAAGCGCAGGAAATCCAAACCACCACACGCCAACTATGCCTAGTGTTGCGATGCCGCCGCCGATAACGGTTGCGGGTGTTCCAAATGCCTGTGCCGCCACGCCAGATTCGAACGCGCCCAACTCGTTGGTTGCTCCGATGAATACATTTTCTACTGCCGAAACTCGACCACGTTTTTCATCAGGCGTTACTAACGGCACGATTGAACCACGCACGAACACACTCACCATGTCGGCGGCGCTCAAGATCAGCACCGCTGCAAATGCAATGACATACGACGACGTGGAGCCGAGCACGATTGTGCCCGCGCCAAAAATGGCTACCGCAACGAGCAATACCTTTCCTACATGTCGCCGGAGAGGTCGAATGGCCAAGAATGCAGCCATGCTTGCGGCGCCAATTCCGCCTGCTGCGCGCAACCAGCCGTAGGCAACATCGCCAACGTTCAGTTGCTCTTCAGCAATTGCAGGCAACAGTGCCACTGCTCCACCAAAGAGCACCGCAAACAAATCAAGCGAAATAGCTGCAAGCAAAATCGGTGTGCGGCGAATGAAATGCAGGCCTTCCGTTGCCGAGCGCAAACTTGGTTTTTCGTCTGGGTCGCGCACCGCGGGCGGTCGCAGAAACTGCACCCTCATGATGCCGAAAATGCCGAACACGATCAATGCGGCCGTCGTTCCATACGCAACTGCTGGATGAACGCTGTACAAAAATCCGGATGTTGCAGGGCCAATGATCATGGCTGAAGTCCAAACACCTGACGACATCGCAATGATTGGGGGCAATCCACCATCGGGTGCAACCATCGGATACATCGACCTCGTTGCTGGCGACAAAAACGCGCGACATGTCCCAAACAACCCGCCGATCACAAAAATTGGCCACACGGCTTGTGGGTCGGAGATGGAGTACCACACCAGCGCCAAAGCACAAAGCAACTCGCCGCACAGCGATAGTGCGGCGATGTGCTTGCGGTTATACCTGTCGGCAACGCTTCCGCTGACAAATACAAACAGCGCAATGGGCAAAAATTCGGCAAGCCCCAGCCAACCAATGTCAATAGCCCTGCCCGTTTTGTCGAAAACATGCTTACCCAACGTGGCTGCCTGCAACATCACGCCCACATAGAAGGCGAAACTGCTTCCCAGCATTCGGCGCACATTTGTGTAGCGCAGCACATCAAACGCAGTAAGTTGAGTGCCTTCAGGTTGATCGCTCACAGTTGGATAACTCTAACCAAGCAACGATGGTTGAAACGGATTGAATTATGGGGGTTGTATGGGGTCGATAGCTGACGACACACAATGGCTTGATGCCACCGACCAGGCGGCGCTTGTGCGAAGCGGCAAGGTTTCGCCAGTGGAACTGGTTGATGCAGCAGCCGAGCGAGCAGAGCGGCTGAACCCAACCATCAATGCGCTGACATACATATGGTTCGACGATGCGCGCGCGGCTGCGCAGCAACTGCCAGCAGACAACACCATGCCATTTCGCGGTGTACCTTTTGTGCTCAAAGATTTGCATGCAGCAATGGAAGGCAAGCCATTGTCTAACGGAAACATTGCGCTCAAAAATGCGCATCACATTTCCAACTACACCACCGAACACGTAAAGCGATTTATTCAGGCTGGCCTCATCATCGTTGG
>CAZNBF010000139.1:0-2625 GCA_964571325.1 uncultured Acidimicrobium sp. | reverse complement strand
TTGGCTACAAGTATGAGAAAGTAGTTGCATAGCAACTTCGTCCACTCAGAGCGGCTTGGCGCCGATTAGTCCGCTTTCCAAACTGGCACGGGTGCACGGCGCAATTGTTGCTGGCGAGGCGGCGTTAGCAGTCTCTCTAGCCGATTCGCTTTTTCTATCCGTGAGCCCAGATGCAGCACGAAGCAAAGTGTTGCTCTTCCTTGTCTTTAGTTTCACCCCGTTCATCGTTCTTTCTGGGCTTATCGGGCCATTTCTTGACAAAGTTCCTGGAGGACGTCGGTTGACAGTCGTTGCCGTCGCGGTGCTGCGCGCGATCGTGGTGCTGATGATGATCCGTTGGTTCGATTCGCTTGTGTTGTTTCCGCTGGCGTTTGCTTCGCTGGTGTTGGCCAAGGTGTATGCGGTTTCTCGGTCGGCCATGATGCCAATGGTGGTGCGCAGCGATAACGAACTGATGGCGGCAAACGGCCGTATTGGCCGCTTAACCGGCATCATGGGTTTTGTCGCGGGTGGCCCAGCAGCGCTTCTTCATCTGATCGACTCCAGAGTTTCGCTTGGCGCGTCTGCTCTTGCATTCTTGGTCGCGTCCGTGCTGGCGTTCACCATGCTCCCGCGCACTGCGGCAGCACCCAACCGTGCCTCGTCGCTAGAACAAGAAGAGTTGCATCGACCTGCAATTACTCGAGCCAGGTTTGCCATCGGTTCGCTTCGTGTCACCAGCGGTTTCATGTTGTTGCACCTGGCATTTTGGCTGCGCGACCAAAAGGCGGGAACGGCATGGTTCGGGTTGGCTCTTGCTGTGGGGTCTGCAAGCACGCTGTTGGCCAACTCGCTTGGTTCGGTGATTAAGCGCATGAAATTAAGCGAGCACTCGGTGTTGGTCGGTTCGCTCGGCATTGTTGCGCTTGTCGGCTGGGTCGCCGCGTATTTCGGCAATATAACTGCGGGCATCGTGCTCGTTGGTGTGGTTAACGGGTTCGGCGCGACAGGCAAGCTTGCTTTCGACTCGATCGTGCAATCAAACGCTCCCGACGCAAACCGATCTCGCGCATTTGCAAAGTACGAGACGCGAAATCAGTTGGCTCAGGTTGCCGGCGGCCTTGTTGCAGTTGTTCTGCTTCCAAGTGGCGCGGCTGGTTTTGTGATGGTTGCGATTTATGCATCGCTTGCCTGCGCGTATTACTTCTACAAGTACTAGTTGTCCTGCACATCGATGCGGGCCAGCCATAGGCCTGGCGCATCTAGTTCGTTTGGAGTGGGAAGGTTGCCTTCGCGCGAGAACAATTGGGCCAACCCTTCTGCGCCTGCTCGTTCAACGACACCAGAGGCAAATGAGTGACCCCTTTGTACTTGTTGGCGCGTGAGGCGCAGGCCCAACAACTGTTCTACGAATGAATCGTGCGGGGATGCTTCAACACGTCGTCTGCGGACTGCCTCGCTGATCTGTGGTCCACCACCGAGGAGCGCGTTGGTCGTGACGTCAACGCTGTAGTCGATGAAACCAATGATCGCGGCAATCATTGCGTCTAGGACGGGGGCTTGCGCTTCTTGCTTCGGAGAACGAACCGCACCAAGAATGATTGTTGGGTCGGTAAAGAACTTTTGCATCATCGACATTGGATCGGTTGTGCCCAGGTCGAGCGTGGTGAGACGCTCCATGAGTGCGTTGGGATTGGGTGTGAAGCCAGCTATGTAATGACTTATTGCAGCCGTTATTGCTTGGCGAATGTGCGGAACACCAAGCACTGCGTGCGAGGTGAGTTCGTGAACAAGCACCCACATTTGCATGTCCGCGACGGGAAGGCTCCAGTCGAGAGCAAATTGGTCGATGTTTGAAGCGAGAATAAGCACTTGATTGCGTGGCTCGCGCGGAAGTGGAAGGTCGTACTGACCAAATGTGCTGAGCGCTAGTTGCCCGATCATGGAACCAACCGACATGCCCATCATTGCGGGCGCCATCATTTTGTTGATCGACGACATCATGTTGCTCATTTGGTCGTCGGCCGATTCGAGTGCGCTGTCTGGAACTATTGGCGAGCCACTGAGCGAGGTGGCCAATTCGTTAAACAAGGGTTTGTAGGAGTCGAGTGTGTGGTGCGCCCACATCGATCTGTTGACAACAACAATGTTGGGAACCGAACCGTGTTCGGCCGTGGCTAGTCCAGTTTGACTGCGTACGTGCATGTCGGCAATGACCGCCAATTTCTCGATTGCAACACGAGACGCCGGGTCTACGTTGGGTTCAGAGTTGGTGCCATTTGTGGCTGTCATCATCGCGGTTTGTCGAGCAATGTCCCACTGCAGGGGGCCTTGCGACGACATGGCCTTGGCTAAGTCACCAAAAAATGGCATTCCAGAAAATGGAAGATCGTCAGGATTATTCGACATCGGATTCAAGCCTATGTAGTTCCTGCACAATTGCTTCGGTGGGCACAATCCAATGCGCACCGTTGAAGTTAACGCAGACGCCGATCATGTTGCCACGATCGTCCACCACGACACCCGGCCTAATCGGCCGTCCCAAATTGTTGACAGGCCACATGTCGTCTGGTTGGCGTGGCATGCCACTTGAAATACCAATTGCGATTGACAGTGCTGTCCTGTCGTTCATCAACCACGCATGGT
>CAZNBF010000138.1:0-2658 GCA_964571325.1 uncultured Acidimicrobium sp. | reverse complement strand
CTTCGTCGCCGACGATTCGGCAGGGCAGTGCGCCTAGAAGTTCCCGAGTCCATCGATGCCGACATGTTGGCAATGCTGATCGACGAACTTGAACTTGATGCAACAGACGTGACGCGCCACCGGGCGCCGATAGCGCTTACGGCACTTTTTCAGATTGCCAATATCGACTTGCCAGCACTTCGATTTACGCCATGGCCGCCACTTGTGGCTGGCCGTTTATCTGCCGCGCAAGAGGCGGGCAAATCCATATTCAGTGTCATTCGCGAACGCCAGTTGCTGGTGCATCATCCACACGAGTCGTTTTCTTCGTCGGTCGAGGCATTCGTTGAGCAGGCCGCGCTCGACCCTCAGGTGCAGTCGATCAAGATGACGCTGTACCGCACCTCTGGTGATTCATCTATTGCACGACATCTCATCAAGGCCGCCGAACTTGGTAAGCAGGTGGCCGTGGTGCTCGAGTTGAAGGCCCGATTTGACGAAGCGCGCAACGTCAGTTGGGCAAAAGAACTTGAGTATGCGGGTGTGCACGTTACGTATGGGCTTGTGGGTTTGAAGACACACTCAAAGTGTGTGCTTGTGGTGCGTAACGACCCAGACAAGATGCGTCGATACGTGCACATCGGTACGGGAAACTACAACTCGTCGACTGCTCGTCTGTACGAGGACATCGGGTTCTTTACCTGCGAGGATGCCATTGGTTCCGATGCCACCGAGTTGTTCAACTACCTCACCGGTTACGGACACGAGCCGAACTACCAAGTGCTGCTCGTAGCACCTCACCAGTTGCGCGATCGAATGATCGCGCTCATTGATAAAGAAGCATCATTTGGGGCCGACGGGCGCATCACGATGAAGATGAACTCCATTTCCGACCCGGCAGTCATCGAGGCGTTGTACGCCGCAAGTAGCGCAGGCGTGCAGATTGACATTGTTGTTCGAGGCATCTGTTGCCTACGTGCTGGGGTGGAAGGACTATCCGAGAATATTCGCGTCCGATCGATTCTTGGTCGGTTCCTCGAGCATTCGCGCATCTATCGCTTTGAGCACGGGCTATCGGACAACGAGCCACTTCACCTCATCGGCTCTGCCGACATGATGGGTCGCAATCTTGATGGCAGGGTCGAGGCTCTAGTGCCACTCACTCATCCCAAACATCGCATGTGGTTAGACACGGTGTTGGGCTTTTTGACCGACGATGAAGCCACCCACTTCCGTCTTGGCTCGGACAACACGTGGCACCGTGCGGGCAGCGCATCATTTGCTGTGGATGCCCAACAGAAACTTCACGAGTGGGTAGTGGCTACGCAAGTCCGCTGATCGGGGCGGTGCAGTTCACTCGCCTGTAATCTACAGTTTGCTCTGTTGTAAGAGTTCAGTTATATGGTTATTGCTCGTCGGCTCGACATGTGAAGGAAGTGCAAAATGGACGAATTAAGGAAAACCTTCCATCAAGAACTAGACGCTATTCGCGATGAAGTTGTGCGGTTGGGCGCATCGGTTATCGAGGCAATTCCAAGGGCAACGGCCGTGTTGCTCACTGGCGACCTGGAAGGCGCCGACTATTTAGTGAAGGCAGACGATGAAATCGACTCGCGCTCAATTGAAATTGAGGATAAGTGTTTTCAACAACTTGCGCTGCAGGCCCCTGTTGCAGGCGATTTGCGTCAACTTGTAGCCATCATCAAGATTTCATCCGAGCTAGAACGATCGGCAGATCTTTGCGTAAACATTTGCAAAGCAGCACGGCGTATTTATGGGCATGACATCGACCCAGTGCTACGCGGCCTGATCAGCAAAATGAGCGAGCAAGCGCAGCAGTTGTACATTGCCGCCCTCGATGCATTTGAAACCAATGATGCACCGAAAGCAGCCGCAATCGACGACATGGACTCTTTCCTTGACGGCTTGCACCGACAATTCATTCAGGAAATTTTCGAAAGCCATTCTCGCGAGAAAATCGACTTACAAGTTGCAGTGCAACTGGCAGTGGTCGCCCGTTTCTACGAGCGCATTGGTGATCACGCTGTCAACGTTGGCGAACGCACCAATTTCTTGCTCACTGGCTGGGTCCCTGAAAGCAAGGGTGCAGCTCGGTTCAAGGCAAAGCAGGAATCGTCACACCTCAACCCGCCAATCGAAACGCAGTAAGCAACGCGATGTCGGTCAGCTGGTTTTTTGCTGGCATTGCAGTCGCATCAATCGTTGCTTATCTCATTGCCCGAAAAAAATCAGGAGTAGTAATTCAGGCAACGTCGCCCATTGCGCCTGACGATTCATTAACCGTGCACCCGCTTGCGGGGGCAATGGATGCTTTGCCAATTGGAGTAGTTGTTGCAGTTGCCTCGGCAGAACACTTGGTGAGAAACACCATCGCATCGGCAATGACCGGGGTTCGTCATGTGGACGTGCTGGTTGACCAAGCCGTCGAGGCGCTCCTCGCCGAAACGTTTATCAGTGGCAATCAAGAACGCGCATTGGAAGTTGCAGGGCCACCTACCAGACATTTTTCGATCCGCACCGAACTTCTTGCCGGTGGCGATGCAGTTGCTGTAATCGAAGACGTAACGCAAAAAGTTTTAATTGATACCGTCCGCACCGACTTTGTTGCAAACCTCAGTCACGAGTTGAAAACCCCCATCGGCGGCATTGCGGCACTCG
>CAZNBF010000137.1:0-2667 GCA_964571325.1 uncultured Acidimicrobium sp. | reverse complement strand
AGGGTCTGACCCGTCTTGAAGTCTTTGCCCGAAATGGCAACCTTGCGCTCGGTGGCAAGCTGACGCAACACCGGTGTGTCGACGGACAAGTTTGGTGCGCCGTTTGCAAACGGAACGCCTTCCAAAATCGCTGCGTAGGCATACAACATGCTTGGAGCAATCATTGGGTCGTTGGCATCGATTGCCTTTTCAAAAGCCTCAATGTTCTGGTGCTGTGGTCCTGGCTCGATGAAGATTTCGGTACTTGCGCACCAAATCATGACCACGCGATCCACTTTCTTTTCATCACGGAACTTGTTGATGTCGGCGCGGATGGCATTGAGCATTTCGCGCTTAGAGATCTTGCCCATGGTGTTTTCGGCATCGATGTTCTTTACGTAGTTGCGCTCGAAGGCAGCTTTCATTGGGCGGATCTCGCGCAAGGTGTCGGAGATTGCCTCCAGGTGCTTGCCGCTTTCCAATACGCCTGCGCGCGTTGCTGCTACGTAAGCGTCATCCGGAAACGGATCCCATGCTCCCCAGACAATGTCTTCAAGACGTGCAAGTGGCACGAAATCTTTGATCATCGGGTTGCGGTTATCGGTGCGCTTGCCAAGACGGATGGTGTCCATTTGGGTAAGTGCGCCAATTGGTGAGCCGAGACCACGCTTTGCCAGCTCGACGCCGGCAATCAGGGTGGAGGCAACAGCGCCAAGACCAACGGTGAGAACGCCGAGGCGTCCTTCGGCTGGGGCGACGGTTGGGGTAGATGAGGGCATGAAATCTCCTAGATATGAGGACCTCATAAGGCTACGCCCCCAAACCACCCTTCACCGCATGGGCGAAAGCGGTGTTACTTCAGTAGTTCACGCAAGAGGAGTGACAGCATGTGCGCCCTGGTGCTGGCGCGAGAGGCTTTCTGGCCGCGTTGGAAGTGGTCCCACAACTCGTATGACGTGACCGCCTCGATGCGAGCAAGCACCTCGGTGGGTTCGTTGTGCTGATGAATCTCTTTTGCGAAACCCTGTCGAACTTGTTTGTTCATTGCATTTCGCAAGTCGGACATTCCGCGCTCGATGAGGTTGGAATGTCGGGCAACTTCGCTGTTGCGTACGCCGTTGCGCACTGGGGCAACAAGGGCAAACATGTTGTCGCGCATTTCAATCAGCATGCGTGCGCGCTCGTGCGTGTTGCGTGACTCGTCGAGCGCAACAAGAAACGGTGCGATGCGTTCTGTCTGGCGTTGCACAATTTCCGAATAGAGGCCTTCCATGTCGTCGAAGTGCTGAAACACGGTGCGCACCGAAACCTCGGCACGCTCGGCAATATGTTGCGCGCGCGGCTGGCTGACGCCTTCTTCTAAAAGCTCTAAAAGTGCAGTTGCAATTGCTTCACGTGTGCGTTCGGAGCGCGCGACGCGCCCATCTGTTTCGACTTCAGCCGACATTGTCGAATGGCCGTGTAGGGATGAGTGCTGTGCGTTCAAGCCCTTGCTCCCTGTCGCCATGAATTTCATCGTATTTGGGTTGCGAGGTCATCTCGATGAATGCATCGCGGCTGGGGTACTCGATGATCACGATGTAGTCCCACGCGTCGGCATCGTTGTCGCCGATGAGCACGCCCATTGGTTTGCCATGCCACACGATTTTTCCGCCGCGCTCCTGCACCATCTTCAACACGTTCTCGCCGTACTTGTTGTACGACGCTTGACCAGATGTGTCGGACGAAGTCTTTGCTTTGAACTTCAACAAGTTGACCATGTGAATTGGCCCGCTTGACGGGGCAGCAAGAAACGCGGTGATTTGTTCTTTTGTTGGTTTGATACCCATGAGGCCCCCTTGGCTTGGCTGAATCTATTTGCATTGTAGATGCAAATTGACGCATGCGCGAATACCACCTGGGCAGCATGCGCGTTCTGTGTTGCAACCGACATAGGGACGGCTGTCCGCCGACACAGTCCACCACTTGCATTGCATTCAACGAATGAAGCAACGCTGTTATGCCTTTGGTCGGTGAATGACACGCATGGCATATGAACGCTTACTAACGCTGATCTAAATCATGCATCACAACTGCGCGTGGTGTAACAAACTTTTTTACTTTCGTAAGCATGTTCAAACAACGCAGTGCAGTGCTTACCACCATTGTTGTCGTGATTGCATTGTTGGGTGTGCGACATGCGCGCGCCGACATGGCCGGCGGTGTGTTGGCCACCCCAAGCGGTGCATCAACGCAGGCCCAGGCACGAATGCGTTACGTGGCGGCGGGAGACAAGCACACCTGCGTGATTTTGCATAACGGCGGCGTGAAGTGTTTCGGATTGGGTGAAGATGGTCAACTCGGCAACGGCACGGGACTCGATAGCGGTTACTCAACAGGTTCGTCAGTAGCAACAACGGCGGCGATAGAGCTCGGGCTTCGGCGGACAGCCCGAGCCATCGCGGTTGGTTCGGCGCATTCGTGTGCGTTACTCGACAACTTCACCGTCAAGTGCTGGGGGCGCAGCACATATGGTCAGTTGGGTTACGGCGACACCGTTTCGCGCGGCGACGGCGCAGGCGAAATGGCCGCGCTAGTCGCAATCGACTTTGGCGGGGGCCGCACCGCAACCGCCATCGCAGTTGGGTCGGAGCATTCGTGTGCGTTGCTCGACAACTCGGCCGTCAAGTGTTGGGGTCGCAACCAATA
>CAZNBF010000136.1:0-2703 GCA_964571325.1 uncultured Acidimicrobium sp. | reverse complement strand
GTGTGTCAACAAGTGTCAGCAGCGGAATATTGAATGCGTCGCAGAACGAAACAAATCGTGCAGCCTTTTGCGACGCAGGAATATCCAGCGTTCCCGCAAGGATCATTGGTTGATTGGCAACAACTCCAACCGACTCGCCGTCAATGGTGATGAAAGCGGTAACGACGTTGGCGGCCCAACGCTCGCGCAGTTCAAACATTTCGCCGTCGTCCGCAATGGCCTTGATTACTTTGCGAACGTCGTAACTTCCGGTTGCCGTGTCTGGAATGACAGCACCCGCCTCGGGCACCAAACGGTCGGATGCATCGCCGGTGTGAATCGGTGGTGCAAGCTCATCAACGTTGTTCGGGATGTAAGTCAAAAGGTGTTCGAGCGAAGAAACAGCCGACTCGTAGTCGGCAACCACCATGCTCGCTACGCCACTTTGCTTTGCATGCGCATCAGTTCCGCCCAACTGCTCATTCGTCATCATGATCCCAGTGAATTCGGCAACCATCGTTGGGCCGCTCACAAATGCATACGAGTCGGCAGTCATGATGACGAAGTCGCTTAGACCGATAAGTAGTGCGGGGCCAGAAACGGCGGGGCCGGTAACAATGGTGAAAGTTGGAACGACGCCCGAGCAATGTGCAATTGCGCGCGCTGCCTGCCCCCAACCATGAAGGGCTGCGATGCCTCCAAGAATGTCGGCGCCGGAGGATGCCATTGCCAACACGAGAGGGATTCGTTGATTGAGAGCCGTGGTTGCGGCGTTCGCAATTACTCCAGATGCTTCAGCCGATAGTGCGCCACGGTGGTACGAGGGATCGATGTCCACCCACACCACTGTTCGCTCGCACGAAGTAAGAAATCGAACTTCGGCTTTTGCCGCGCCCTGGACTGAGCGTTGTAGATGGACTCCCGTTTGAAACGAGGAATCGGTTACGCCTGACACGACTAGAGATTAGACGAGTGGGGAAGGTGTCAAAGAGGTGTTGACTCCCGGCTGGCGATCGCCTGTTTTGGCAACAACCTGCCTTGCAATTTCAAGCGCCGCGCGAGTGGGTTTGTTCGGGACTGGTCGTTTGCGCGATGCCCAACCAACTACGCGGCGTGGCAACTGCGGGATTGACACTCGAGTGAAATCGCCTTTGATCCATGCAGGAATCGCTGTAGCGGGGACAATCGCCGGACCAAAACCTTCGAATGCAAGCGATGTGAGCAGGCGAACTCCATCAATCTCTGCCTGCGGAGTAAACGCAAGGCGTTGTGCGCCTGCAGCTCGGTCGATAATTCGACGAAGCGCGGTATTCCGAGGCGCAAGCAATAAAGGTTGTGTAGCTAGTTCTGCGAGTGAAATCGTCTCAAGTTTTGCCCATGGGTGTTTATTGTTCACGAGTAACACAAGTTCTTCACTGAACAGTGGCACCAGTTGCAACTCGGGGTCGTCAATAGGGAAGTGGACTATTGCAGCGTCTAGTTCGCCCGCAATTAAGCGTGGCAATAGGGAGGATGTGCTGCCTTCGTGAATGATTGGACGAACCTGCGGATGTGCTTTTTGAATCGCGGTGAGCAGTCGCGGCATGAGCCAACGACCTGTAGTGCCGATGCATCCAAGGCGTGTTTCGCCGGCTACTTCGGTATCGGTCGAGTGGATGTCGGCTTCGATGTCCTGTAATTCATGAATAATTCGTCGGGCTCGCTCTACAACCAGAACACCATCCTCGGTGAGCTCGCCGCTTTGGCGATCGACCAAACTCGCGCCAAGTTCTTTTTCGAGCCGCGAAATATGCGCCGAAACGTTGCTCTGCACCGTGCCCAGCGCTCGCGCAGCTGCAGAAAATGAGCCGTGTTCTGAAATAGCGATCAGGCTTTCCAGGTGGCGAATCTCCATCAACTCAGGCTAACCATTCCCCGTGACGACTATCACGAAAAATGATGGCTCTTATCGTGGCGTTCGCCTTGCGCGCTTACCCACGGGTAGGGCATACTAGAGACATATCGCGGTGAAGCCTCCCCCAGGTTTCACCCGACAGAATCCCCAAGTGGCTCCCCCAGCCACAAGGATTCTCGGTTGAGAGGCCCCGCAGCAATGTGGGGCCTTTCCCATTTCTCGGGTGGCGCCAAGCCCAAGTCAATAGCCTGCCAGTGTGAACACTTCATCGTCGTCAAATGGGGCAGCGTTCATTGATCTAGATCGCACGTTGTTGTCGGGCGCATCGGGGCCAATTATTAGTGCGGCATTACGCAACGCCGGAGTCGTTTCTGCTACTCGGCTTCCCGGCGAAGATGCGCTGTACCGCATTTTTAATGCAGTGGGCGAAAATCTTCCTTCGATGTTGCTCGCGCGTCAGGGTGCAGCAGTGATGAAAGGAAAGGCGCGACACGATGTTGTTGCGGCAGCACAAAACGCCTGTGACGATTTGTTGCAACTTGTTCGACCACTAGCCGCATCCGTTATTGCTGGTCATCGAGAAGCTGGAAGAAAAGTTGTTTTGGCAACGACGACGCCTAACGACGTGATTGCAACCTTCGCGCGTCGAATGGGTTTTGATGACGTGGTCGCAACACGTTTCGCTGTAGACGAACAAGGTTTGTACACGGGAGAGCTTGACGGCCCATTTACATGGTCTGCGGGCAAATTGGCCGCGGTGCGCACATGGTGCAGTCATCATCACATTTCACTTTCCGAAAGTTACGCATATTCCGACAGCGTGTATGACG
>CAZNBF010000135.1:0-2708 GCA_964571325.1 uncultured Acidimicrobium sp. | reverse complement strand
CACTCGATGATGAAGACGCAGAAGATTTGTTGGCGGCGGTGGAGATGGAACTTCGACGCCGACGCTTCGGTAGGGCAGTGCGCCTAGAAGTTCCCGAGACAATTGATGCCGACATGTTGGCAATGCTGATCGACGAACTTGAACTTGATGCCACAGACGTGACACGTCACCGCGCGCCGATAGCGCTCACTTCACTTTTCCAAATTGCCAATATCGACTTGCCAGCACTTCGGTTTACGCCGTGGCCGCCGCTGGTGGCTGGTCGCTTGTCTGCCGCGCAAGAGGCGGGTAAGTCCATTTTTAGTGTCATTCGCGAACGCCAGCTACTGGTGCACCATCCGCACGAGTCGTTTTCTTCGTCGGTTGAAGCATTTGTTGAGCAGGCCGCGCTCGACCCTCAGGTGCAGTCAATCAAGATGACGCTGTACCGCACATCCGGAGATTCATCTATTGCGCGACATCTGATCAAGGCCGCCGAACTTGGCAAGCAGGTGGCCGTGGTACTCGAGTTGAAGGCCCGCTTCGACGAAGCCCGCAACGTCAGTTGGGCAAAAGAACTTGAGTATGCAGGCGTGCACGTGACGTATGGACTTGTGGGTTTGAAGACACACTCAAAGTGTGTGCTTGTGGTGCGTAACGACCCAGACAAGATGCGTCGATACGTGCACATCGGTACGGGAAACTACAACTCGTCGACTGCTCGTCTGTACGAGGACATCGGGTTCTTTACCTGCGAGGATGCCATCGGTTCTGATGCGACCGAGTTGTTTAACTACCTCACGGGCTACGGGCACGAGCCGAACTACCAAGTGCTGCTCGTTGCACCTCACCAGTTGCGCGATCGAATGATCTCACTCATTGAAAAGGAAGCAACATTCGGTGGCGACGGCCGCATCACGATGAAGATGAACTCCATTTCCGACCCGGCGGTCATCGAGGCGCTATACGCCGCAAGTGGTGCGGGAGTTCAGATCGACCTCATTGTCCGCGGTATCTGCTGCCTTCGGGCTGGAGTTAAGGGAATCTCCGAAAATATTCGTGTCCGTTCAATACTTGGTCGGTTCCTCGAGCACTCGCGCATTTATCGCTTCGAGCACGGGTTGTCGAATAACGAGCCACTTCATCTCATCGGCTCGGCCGACATGATGGGTCGCAATCTTGACGGCAGGGTCGAGGCCCTAGTGCCACTTACTCACCCCAAACATCGCATGTGGTTGGACACGGTGTTGGGCTTTCTGACCGACGAAGATGCCACCCACTTCAGGCTCGGCTCAGACAACACATGGCAACGCGCCGGAAGCGCATCATTCGCTGTGGACGCCCAACAAAAACTGCATGAATGGGTAGTGACAACGCAAGTCCGCTAGTCGGGGCGGTGCAGTTCACTCGCCTGTAATCTACAGTTTGCTCTGTTGTAAGAGTTCAGTTATATGGTTATTGCTCGTCGGCTCGACATGTGAAGGAAGTGCAAAATGGACGAATTAAGGAAAACCTTCCATCAAGAACTAGACGCTATTCGCGATGAAGTTGTGCGGTTGGGCGCATCGGTTATCGAGGCAATTCCAAGGGCAACGGCCGTGTTGCTCACTGGCGACCTGGAAGGCGCCGACTATTTAGTGAAGGCAGACGATGAAATCGACTCGCGCTCAATTGAAATTGAGGATAAGTGTTTTCAACAACTTGCGCTGCAGGCCCCTGTTGCAGGCGATTTGCGTCAACTTGTAGCCATCATCAAGATTTCATCCGAGCTAGAACGATCGGCAGATCTTTGCGTAAACATCTGTAAAGCAGCACGGCGTATATATGGGCACGATATCGATCCAGTGCTTCGCGGCCTGATCAGCAAAATGAGTGAGCAAGCGCAGCAGTTGTATATTGCCGCCCTCGATGCCTTTGAAACCAACGATGCACCGAAAGCTGCGGCAATCGACGACATGGACTCGTTCCTTGATGGCCTCCACCGTCAGTTCATTCAGGAAATTTTTGAAAGCCATTCTCGCGAAAAAATAGACTTACAAGTTGCAGTGCAGCTGGCAGTGGTGGCCCGTTTCTACGAGCGCATTGGTGATCACGCTGTAAACGTTGGCGAACGTACCAACTTCCTCCTCACTGGTTGGGTCCCTGAAAGCAAGGGCGCTGCTCGGTTCAAGGCAAGTCAGACAGCGTCCGGCCTCAACCCTCCAACCGAATCGCAGTAAGCAACGCGATGTCGGTCGGCTGGTTTTTCGCTGGCATTGCAGTTGCATCGATCATTGCTTTTCTCATTGCCCGGAAAAAATCAGGAGTAGTAATTCAGGCAACATCGACCATTGCTCCTAACGATTCATTGACCGTGCACCCGCTTGCGTCGGCGATGGATGCGCTACCAATCGGAGTAGTGGTTGCGGTTGCATCGGCAGATCATCTGGTGAGAAATACCATCGCATCTGCCATGACCGGGGTTCGCCATGTAGACGTGCTTGTCGATCAAGCAGTCGAGGCGCTCCTTGCACAAACGTTTACTGACGGCAATCAGGAACGGTCTTTAGAAGTTGCTGGGCCACCAACGAGGCATTTCTTAATCCGTACCAAACTTCTATCGGGCGGCGACGCGGTTGCCGTGATTGAAGACGCAACGCAAAAGGTTTTGATCGACACCGTTCGTACCGACTTCGTTGCAAACCTCAGTCACGAGTTGAAAACCCCCATCGGCGGCATTGCGGCACTCG
>CAZNBF010000134.1:0-2717 GCA_964571325.1 uncultured Acidimicrobium sp. | reverse complement strand
CAACTACCTTCACGCTGTTGCGCACGTAGTTGAAATTTGCACTTAGCCCCGAACCCGGCGTGAGCTGAGAAACGTTTGCTGCCTGCGCATTTGGATAACGACTAGAGGTCGTGTACGCATCAAGAATCCACACAACTTTGCCGCCAACTACCGCAGGGTATGCATCAGCGTCGTATCGCAAGAACGGAGCAATCTTTTCTACTCGGTCCTTCACGTTTCGCACCCACATGATCTGCGATTCTGGCGAAATGAGATTGGAGCCGAACAGGTTGAATTCTCCGAAATTAAGAGCGAACGCAACGCGGCGCACGGTTGAAGAAAGAGCGACACCGCCCACACCTTCATACGCTGAAGCAGCAGTATCCGGACATGCCTGCTCGACTTGTTTCGTTCCAACAATTGAATATCCGTCCAGCGCTTCACCTACATATAGCTGTGGTCGCTTAACCCCAAGATCGATATACGTCGGACGGCCATCAACTGTGACACGGCTTGCAGGCGCGGCCACTACGCCGCATCCGTGCGTGTAAATCAGATGGCGCGAAACCCAGGTGCGGTTCGGTATGCCCGCGGTATTTAACTCGCGTGCTCCGAGGATCACTTGTTGCAATCTGCCATCGATCGAATAGCGATCGACGTCGAGATCGCGAATTGCGTAGAACGATGTCTTGCCTTCGTCGAGTGCAAAACGATCACGCATTTCAGTTGGATCCAACTGGCGCACATCTCGAAGTGGCGCATCCGATGCCGTGACATCTGCCGTTGAAATTGGCCCAAACGACAAAGGTGTCCTCACGACGTCACCCAAGTTCATTGCGTGCTTAGTCGCCTCAATGTTGTTTGCGATAAACGGCAACTCTTTGGTGCTCACGTTTGGTTGCACAGAGAACCGCTGGATGATCGCTGGATAGATGCCGCCTGCAGCAATCGCTACAACGATCCACATCAACGTGGCCATAACTGGAATGCGCCACCCTTTCATGCGAACGTTCCACAAAAACAGCAGCGCTACGGCCACAGAAACCAAGATCATCAAGTTGATTGCAGGCAACTGTGCATTGACATCGGTGTACGTTGCACCTTGCACAACGCCCCGTGTTGAACCTGTGAGACCAAAGCGAGACAGCCAGTAACCCGCTGCACGCACCAGCGCAAGGCCGGCGAACAGCACCGAAAGGTGCGCCTTTGCCTGCGGGGTAACTTTACGTCCCTGCACTTGAAGACGGATGCCGCCGTTGAGGTAGTGCACCGCACTAACAACAAGAACGATCAGAACGAGCGCTCCAAACAGCCAGTTGACAACAAACTCTGCAAACGGCATCTGGAACATATAGAAACTGACATCTTGGTTAAACAATGGGTCGGCAATGCCGAATGATTGTCGATTAGTGAACAACAACCAGTCCTGCCATTGCGACATTGCTGGCAAGCCAACCATCAAACCAAGCACACCACCAACAACAAAACGAACAAGCCACTTGCGTGAACCAACAAGCTGTCGATAACCCGCAAGCGCTCGCTCTTCGGGTGATGGAGCAACAACTGCAGGTGCAATTCGGTCGGCAAGCCATAAGTTGACGACAATGATCACTAGGAAGACCGCAACGAACACCGCGCCTAACAGAGCTTTAGTTGCAAGAACACTCCAATAGACATCGGTGCGGCCAAGTACGTCAAACCATAAGACATTGACATAAAAGCTGGCAATGCTTCGTCCTGAAATGACGAGCGCTACAAGTGCAGCGACAATAACTGCAGCGACAATTCGGCCGCGGCTTGGCTTATTAAACGTGAAACCGCCACCTGGTTGTCCTGGTCGGCGTGGGGGAAGATCTGAGGGGTTGCGCACCCCGAGGAGATTACTCGCCTATTGGTGCGAGTAGGCATCGGCATCCGGCATGTGCCGTTGGATGCTGGTGACCAGTTGGATAATTGTCGCCGAGTGCCGTCGCGCCTGCCAACGAGTTGTCTTCGGCATCGGCACAGCTTGGGCCATTCGGGTCGACCATCCAACACATCTTTGTTCCCTGATCAAGAGTCAGATACGCACCCCTGCTGTACGCAAGCACCGCGATATCTGCCACAAACTGCTCGACTCGCTGCATCTTCCACTCACGGAACACGCTTCGGAGCAATGACGCCATCTCGTCTCGGTCGCCATTGCTTTGCTCGACACCACGTTGAATACGTTCACGTAACGGGCGAACGATTGTTTCATCAATATTCTTCGACATCACCTGCATCACAGCAGTATTCGTGACTCGCTTACGCAAATCTGCCTTAAGGCTTGGCGAAAGGCTTTTTGCCCCTGCCATTGCGGTAGTCATCACATCTTCGGTCAATGCTTCAATGTGCTGCTGGGCATGGGTATCGGCTGCGGGAAGCAATGTCTCCAAAGCAACGACCGACTTCTTGCCCTGCAAATACGTGAGCATTGCATTTTCTTCGTCGGCGAGAACTCGCTTTACCTTGCGCACCATCTGAACCTTCAATGGGGCAAGCACATCGTCGCGATGCTCAAACATTTTCTTGTCGACTTTGGGCACAACTACCTTGGCTTTTGGCTTGACGGGCTGGCTCGCTTTTGCGTCATCTTTTGACGATGGCTTCACCGCTGCCAGCGCGGGTTTCTTTACGTTGTTAGCGACCTCACTGGTGGTCGATTGGCGTAATTTCGCAAAGAGGTCATCCGCCGACTTCTTTTGTGGCTTCTTTGC
>CAZNBF010000133.1:0-2761 GCA_964571325.1 uncultured Acidimicrobium sp. | reverse complement strand
TGCGCAATGCATGATGTCGTTCGCCTTCAAATGACAACACGGTGTCGACAACATGTTCGAGCACGCGAGGGCCAGCGAGGCCACCTTCTTTAGTGACGTGACCAACCAAGATGGTGGGAATGTTGCGGTGCTTGGCTTCTTGCACCAAACGATGTGCACAACCGCGAACTTGTACAACAGAACCAGGGGCCGAGCCGAGGGCTGGGTCGGCAACGGCTTGGATGCTGTCGATGACGAGCAACTGAGGTTGCACGCTGTCGAGCGCAGCGACAATGTTGGTGAGCGATGGCTCGGAGAGCAACCACAAGTTGTCGTTCAGTGCGTGCAGGCGCTCGGCGCGCAAGCGAACTTGTTGTGCACTTTCTTCTGCCGTTACATACAACGATTTGGTTTTCCAAGAGGCAAGCAACTGCAACAACAGTGTGGATTTGCCGATGCCCGGTTCGCCGCCAAGCAGTGTGACCGAGCCGGGCACGAGGCCGCCGTCGAGAACGCGATCCATTTCGGAGATGCCAGTGGGGATGGGTTGGCCCATGTTGGCGTCGAGCTTGCTGATTGGTTGCGCGGTGCCCGGAGGAATAAGCGCCATGCCGGCAGCAAGCGTGGAGACTTCGTTTGGGTCTTCTACGTCTTCGACGAGGGTGTTCCATGCGCCGCACGAGTCGCATTTGCCGGCCCACTTGTAGTGGCTTGCGCCGCAATCGCCGCAGTTGTAAACGGTGCGCAAACGAGCCATGCGCGACACTTTAGGCGGTGGGTGTTCGTTTCGATTTACGGAAGCGGGTGTAACCGACAAACCCGCTGAACCCAGCCATGAACACCAGCCAGATAATCAGGAGCCAGAACAAAACTGGCGAAAAAATGCGGGCGATCGTGGAAGCCACTGCGGTGTTCTGCGTGACCGCCGAAACGCTTTGTGTGCTGCCGTCAAACGTGACATTCCATTGCAGCGTGCCGATGTTGTCGGTGCCGTTAGTGCTGGTTACTTTGCCTGGCAGGTTTGCTTGAAACAGAATGCTGACTGCTTGCCCAACGTCTTGGTTGGATTCGGCAAGGGCCTGCGAATAGGGAGTGCCACCGATGAGATCCAGCAGGGCCGGGTCGGCAAATGCGTTGAGGCCGCCATTCACTTCCAGGTTTCCGTTGAGGCTCCAGGTGGAGTCTGTGTCTTTGCCCTCGCGTAAAAGCGAAAAATTCTTGAATGGCCCAAACTCGCCGCTGAGTTGGCCAAGGAGTGCGGTTGCTTCTTCTTCGTTCGCAAACGAATGGGCAACGCGCACTTGAAGCCCGCCCTCTTCGGTTGTGCCAACTTCGGACACTTTCCAACCAGCGTTCTTTGCATCTTCAAAACTGAGGTCTTGTGCAATGTTGGGAACGCGCGCAACTACTTCGGCATCAACGGTGGTGACCACGGCAAGTGTGCCGCTGCCATTTGGTTCAACGTTGAGCGTGACGACCGAATCGACACGGCACGCACTCAGCAGCACAACTGAAAGAAGTGCCGTAACAGATTGTGCGATGCGACGTGCTACGCCGTTTTGCCGCGAGTGCAAAATCACTCGGTGGCAGTTGGTGTGCCGTCGCCGGCGCCTGCAAGTTCGATCGCTGCTGGTGGCTGGAAGCCTTCAACCGCTTTGAACGTCATGCGCTCTTCGTTCGGCGCTTCCGGGTCGGGCTCGGTGCCCACCACAATGATCTGGCCCGCGGAGAAGTCCTTGTTCAGCAACTTCTCCGATAGTGGGTCTTCGATCAGGCGTTGCAGTGCACGACGCAGTGGGCGAGCGCCCAGCTGTGGGTCGTAACCGCGCTTGGCCAGCAACTCTTTTGCCGGTTGCGTCAGTTCGAGCCCAAGGCCGAGGCCTTCCAATTGCGACGTCACGCGCTTGCTCATCAAGTCGACCATCTGCACCACTTCGGGCATGCCCAACTCGTGGAACACAATGACTTCGTCGATGCGGTTGAGAAACTCGGGGCGGAAGTGGCCCTTCAACGCTTCGTTCACCTTGTCGCGCATGCGCTGATACGACAGTGCTTCGTCGTTCTTGCCGAAGCCAACGTTGGCCTTGCGCAAATCTTGCGTGCCCAAGTTGGAAGTCATGATCAAGACGGTGTTGCGGAAATCGGTGCTGCGGCCTTGGGCGTCGGTGAGACGACCTTCTTCAAGAATCTGCAGCAACGTGTTGAACACGTCTGGGTGTGCTTTTTCAATTTCGTCGAACAGCACCACGGAGAATGGCTTGCGGCGCACTGCTTCAGTGAGCTGGCCGCCTTCTTCGTAGCCCACGTATCCAGGGGGCGAGCCAACCAAACGGCTGACGGTGTGCTTCTCCATGTATTCACTCATGTCGAGCGAAATGAGTGCATCGTCGTCGCCGAACAGGAAGTTGGCGAGTGTCTTTGCAAGTTCGGTTTTACCAACACCGGTTGGGCCAAGGAAGATGAACGAACCGCTTGGGCGCTTCGGGTCTTTCAGGCCTGCACGTGTGCGGCGAATGCTTTGGCTGACGGACTTGATTGCATCGTTTTGCGAAATGATTCGCTTATGCAACTCGGCTTCCATGTTCAGCAACTTGGCCGTTTCTTCTTCGGTCAATTTGTACACAGGAATACCTGTCCACATGCTGAGCACTTCGGCAATTGCCTCTTCGTCAACTTCGTCGAACAAGTCGATGCCGCTTGCTTTGATGGCGGATTCTTTCTCGACACGCTCTTCAAGTAACGCACGCTCTTGGTCGCGCAAGCGGCCAGCTTCTTCGAAGCG
>CAZNBF010000132.1:0-2767 GCA_964571325.1 uncultured Acidimicrobium sp. | reverse complement strand
GAGAGGTCGCGGCCGTAGCTGTTTACGTTTTGGCCAAGCAGTGAAACCTCGGTGACGCCCGACTGCGCAAGCGACTGTACTTCGGCAACGATGTCGGCAAAAGGGCGGCTGATCTCTTTGCCGCGCACGCTTGGCACGATGCAATAGGTGCACGTGTTGTCGCAGCCAATCTGAATGGTGACCCACGCGTTGTACGACTTCTCGCGGCGCACAGGCAATGCACTTGGGAACAGCGCGTGATCATCGATGACGGCTTCATCAAAGATCTCGGTGACTGCACCACGTGTTGCGGCAATGTCGAGCAACTCAACGGCACGATGCACATTGTGGGTGCCCATCACCACGTCGACATAGGGGGCCTTAGAGCGAACCAGTTCTTTATCTTTTTGTGCCAGACAACCAGCAACCATGATTTGGCGCTCGCGGCCTTGGGCAATGCCCGCTTCTTTCCATGGCTTCAACCAGCCAAGTGTGCCGTACAACTTCTCGTCGGCGTTTTCGCGAATACAACAGGTGTTCAACACGATGACGTCTGCGTCATCTTCGCTCTCGACGCGCTGCATGCCGTCTTGCTCGAGCAAGCCTGAAATGCGCTCGGAGTCGTGGGCATTCATCTGGCACCCAAAGGTGCGCACCACATAGTTACGAGTCACAGGTGTAAAAGTTTACCGCCAAGAAAATTGGCAGCCCTGCCGATGAGCGTGTAGGGCGCTCACCGGCAGGAATACATACCGACTAGTGCGGACTAGTCGAGTTCGATTGGCTCGTCGTCTTGTTCGGTAAACGCTGGGGCCTCTGCTCCTGCGGCGTTTACACCAGACTGCTCGCGTACCTTTTCGGCCATTTGCACCATGACTTCTGGGTTCTCGATGAGGAACGTCTTGGCGTTCTCGCGGCCCTGGCCAAGCTGCTCGCCGTCGTAGGTAAACCACGCGCCGGACTTCTTGGCGATGTTCATTTCGACTGCCATGTCGAGCACTGCGCCTTCGCGGCTGATGCCCTTTCCGTACATGATGTCGAATTCGGCTTGACGGAATGGTGGTGCAACCTTGTTCTTCACCACCTTCACGCGTGTGCGTGAACCAACAACTTCTGGGCCGTCTTTGATGGATTCGATGCGACGAATGTCGAGACGAACCGACGAATAGAACTTGAGTGCACGGCCACCGGTTGTTGTTTCTGGCGAACCGAACATGACACCAATTTTTTCACGCAACTGGTTGATGAAAATAAGGATGGTGTCGGACTTGTTGAGGTTGGCAGTGAGCTTGCGCAATGCCTGGCTCATCAATCGTGCTTGCAAGCCCATGTGACTGTCGCCCATTTCGCCTTCAATTTCGGCGCGTGGTGTAAGTGCAGCAACCGAGTCGATGACGATGACGTCGAGTGAACCCGAGCGCACCAACATGTCGGTGATTTCGAGTGCTTGTTCGCCGGTGTCTGGCTGCGAGATGAGCAGGTTGTCGATGTCGACACCAATTGCCTTGGCATAGACAGGGTCGAGTGCGTGCTCGGCGTCGACGTAGGCGCAGATGCCGCCATTGCGTTGGGCTTCGGCCACCACGTGCATTGCAAGCGTTGACTTACCCGATGACTCGGGGCCGAAGATTTCGATGACACGGCCGCGTGGCAAGCCACCAATGCCGAGCGCGATGTCGAGAGGAAGTGCGCCAGTTGGGATGGAGGCGATGGTCATGGAGTCTTTTTCGCCCATGCGCATGATGGAGCCCTTACCGAACTGCTTGTCGATCTGGCCTAGTGCCGCATCGAGGGCCTTGAGGCGATTGCTCGAGGACTCGTTGGAGTTGTTCTTTACCTCGTGGTGCTTGCTTTCCTTGCTTGCCATGACTGTTATTCCTGTCTGTTCGGTTTCTTAGTGAAGTTGGCACCCTAAATGGGGGGTGTCGCGGGGTTGATACCTGATGTGTACGTATTTCTCCCGGTGCGACGTAGTCACCATAACCCCGAACAGGTGTTCGGTCAAGCATTCTCAAACCCATACTGGGCTTGGGTTTTGTTTAGGCGAACAGAACGCCCCGAACGGTCAACACTCCAATTGCCAGAACCACGATTCCAAGCACCTTCGAGACTGGTGTTGAACGCCATTTACGGCCACCCCCAGCGAACCAACCGAGCGATGTCAGTACTAATGATGGTATTCCGAGCAACACAAACGCTGCTTGCAGCTGTGTTGAAGGGTCTTCACTAAATGCAGAAATGTTTGATGCCCACCATCGTGCAACAAACAACATCACCACCGTACGCAACAGCCCTGATGGTAGCCAAGTTTTAAGTACTGCACTCTTTGGAAAGTGTTCAGCGCGAATATCTATCAATTTTGGAATCGCATACATGCCAGCACCAATCCACAGCGCAATGTTGTTTCCGATGAATGCCTCAGCAACAAACACCATGATGATCGTGCGCACCAATACAGAAAACACTGTTCGGCCTTCACTCGAATCAGGCAATGTTGCACCAACCAGATGCGTGAGCCGCTGCCCCGTTACTCGTGTCGCGAGAGATTCAAGCCCAAAGCGCAACACAAGAGTTCCAAGAACCAAGAGCTGAATTGTTGTGGTTCGGCCGGCCGCCGATGATGTGAACCCATACAAACCAGGCAGCGCGTCATACATCGCTCCTGCTGTCCATGCGCCGAACACTGCAATGAGCACCAAGTCGGATGCACGTTTCCATAAGCGATCAACCGATTCTGAAGCGGCTCGCCTGAATGGTCGAGTAGTAGACGCAACAAGTGGGATGGCAA
>CAZNBF010000131.1:0-2855 GCA_964571325.1 uncultured Acidimicrobium sp. | reverse complement strand
ATACCCGATGCTCCACCTGTGACAATTGCGCTAGATCCGTTGAGTTCCATAGGTTGCAACACTAGGCAAGTTGGGCGGCTTTAGGCAAAGCCAAGCGAAGCCGCAACTGCAAGCGCATCCACCAGCTCGTTCATGGGTTCGCCATTGTGGGCTTTAACCCACGTAAAGGTGACATCGCCGCGCTGATTGACGAGGTCGATCAGCGGCTCCCATAAATCTCTGTTGGCAACTGGTTGACGTTGCGAGTTTTTCCAGCCACGCTTCTGCCAACCGGCCCACCATGCATCACGGAAGCAATGCACTACATACGTGCTGTCCGAACGAATTTCGATTGGCCCAGGATGACCCTCATGCGAACGCAGTGCTTCGAGCGCTGCAGACAGTTCCATGCGCTGATTTGTGGTGTGAGTTTCGCCACCTGTCTGACATGGTTCTCCCGTCGGCGAAGTTGCCCAAGCCCAGCCACCAGGGCCTGGGTTACCAGAGCATGCACCATCGGTATAGATAACAATCACGTCCTAGATACTTGCTGATGGACGATCGTTTCGTGGGTACCCACGAGTAACTCTGCGAGACTGATCGCATGAGTTTTGACGGTTCTGTTCATCAGTTACCAGACACCGACCCGGGCGAGACCGCCGAATGGCTCGATTCTCTTGACGCAGTTGTCGATACCCACGGCAAAAATAGGGCTCGTTATCTTCTCGCCCGCCTACTTGCCAGGGCTGAAGAATCCGAAGTCAGTTTCCCCACCACTGTCAGTACTCCGTACGTCAACTCAATTCCACGCGAACACGAACCATGGTTTCCTGGCGACGAACATATAGAACGAAGAATTCGTGCATACATCCGATGGAACGCAGCGGTCATGGTTGTTCGTGCAAACGATGCCGCCGAAGGAATCGGTGGTCACCTTTCCACCTTTGCTTCATCAGCAAGTTTGTACGAAGTTGGTTTCAACCACTTCTTCAGAGGTAAAGAAAGCGGAATACCTGGAGACCATGTGTACTTCCAAGGACACGCAGCACCAGGCGTGTACGCCCGTGCATTTCTCGAGGGCCGACTTAACGAAGATGACCTCGATCATTTCCGTCGAGAAATAGGCAGAGACGGCAAGGGGCTTTCCAGCTACCCGCATCCTCGACTGATGCCAGATTTCTGGGAGTTTCCAACGGTGTCGATGGGCCTTGGCCCGCTCACTGCGTTGTACCAAGCGCGCTTCAATCGCTATCTCCAGAACCGCGAATTAGACGACACCTCGGCCAGCCGCGTGTGGGCCTTCCTCGGTGATGGCGAATGCGACGAACCGGAAACGCTTGGTTCTATTTCGTTGGCAGCGCGCGAAAAACTGGACAACCTCACGTTTGTTGTCAACTGCAACTTGCAACGTCTTGACGGCCCAGTGCGCGGCAACGGCAAAATCATCCAGGAACTTGAAGCCGTGTTCCGCGGCGCAGGTTGGAACGTGATCAAGGTTGTGTGGGGTTCGAAGTGGGACGACCTGTTGGCCAAAGACACGACGGGCGCACTGCTCAACAAAATGAACTCGACTGTTGACGGAGAATTCCAGCGATACATCGTCGAGGATGGAAATTACATTCGCGAAAACTTCTTTGGCCCAGACCCGCGACTTCGCGAAATGGTCTCGCATCTCAGCGATAACGACATTCTTTCGTTGCCCCGCGGCGGGCACGACTATCGCAAGCTATATGCAGCGTTCAAAGCAGCAAGCGAAAACCTTGGGACAGGACGACCGACTGCAATTTTGTGCAAGACAGTGAAGGGATGGACACTCGGCCACGAGATTGAAGGCCGCAACTCCACCCATCAAATCAAAAAGATGAGCGACGAGCAGTTGCGCAAGCTTCGTGACACGCTGCATTTACAAGACGAGATTCCAGACAGCGCGCTGAACGGTGAAGACCCTCCGTACTACCGCCCTCCACACGACAGTGTCGAATATCAGTACATGATGGAACGCCGACGCGCGCTTGGTGGAGCCGTACCCATGCGCAGCACTGCCGTGCGCAAACCACTCACCCTGCCGGCCAATTCTGTATTCAGCGAGTTTGATGCGGGAAGTGGCGAACAACAAGTGAGTACCACGATGGGCTTCACACGCCTATTGCGCAACATGGCCCGCGATAAAGATTTTGGTCAGCGCATTGTTCCCATCATCCCCGACGAAGGACGCACCTTCGGCATGGACTCGCTGTTTAAAGAATTGAAGATTTACGCATCGCAAGGACAGAAGTACGAACCCGTAGATCATGCGCTGCTACTCAGTTACGCAGAGTCAGCTTCAGGACAAATTCTTGAAGAAGGAATTACCGAGGCTGGCAGCATGGCCAGCTTTATTGCGGCGGGCACGAGTTACGCCACGCGGGGCGTGCCAATGGTTCCTTTTTACACCTTCTATTCCATGTTCGGTTTCCAACGTGTTGGCGACTTGATTTGGCAGGCTGCCGATGCACGAACTCGCGGCTTTTTGCTTGGCGCAACGGCCGGACGCACCACTCTCATGGGCGAGGGCCTTCAACACCAAGATGGTCATAGCTTGCTGCTTGCTAGCACTATTCCCGCCTGCCAGGCGTACGACCCAGCGTTTGCCTACGAAGTTGCGGCAATTGTTCAGAATGGTTTGCATCGAATGTACGGAGACAAACCAGAAGACATTTTCTTCTACATCACGTTGTACAACGAGAACTACCAGATGCCAGCGAAGCCCGCAACGGCATCGATCGATTCAGACATTCTTGGCGGCCTATACAAGTGGCAAGAACGTGCGGCCGGCAAACATGCAGCATCAATTATCTTTTCTGGTTCCTCACATTTGGCAGCGCGCGAAGCGGCCA
>CAZNBF010000130.1:0-2885 GCA_964571325.1 uncultured Acidimicrobium sp. | reverse complement strand
GAGCGACGGTTTCCTAAACCGCAGGTCGCATGTTCGATTCATGCCGGGGGCACAAGAACTCGTGATCAGAGTTCGGTTTGACTGTCACAACGCAGGAAGTCGGGCCCAGTTTCTTTCGGACACAACTTTCGATTCGCTGGTGCAAACATTCCGTCGCGGTTCTCCCAACCCGGAACAATCCACGCATGGAGCATCCAAAAGTCTCCACCGGCAATAAACGAACCGTCGCACTCATCTGGCCCAGCAGATCTCTCGCGAATGACCCACCCAGACAATGCGACACATAAACCTGCATGGCGATGCCACATGTCTGCTCCGCCAGCAAATCCCTTTGGTTCTGTTGCTGATTGAACGGCATAGGAGTAACCGACAAGCACTGGAGGAGACTTGCTGTGATCAAATAACACCATCGATGGGTTTCCCGGTGCGAAGGGCTCGAGAATTTGCGACCATCGCACCCAATGGGTTCCAATTCCTGGAGAAGGTGAAGTAGCGAGCACGTATCCGCGTGCCGCAACTTTCTCGACCGTGTCAAGATCAGCAATCATCGAACGAGCCGTTTCGATCTCGGATTCAAGAGCCTCTAGATCTTTATCCTCGACCGCATGACCAGAATGAGAGCCACCATGTTGGTGCTCGTCGGCAGGTGGGCGCTCTGCGTCGGTGGCACCGAGTGCAATGATTGCAGCCACTTCGCTTTCGGGTAGATCGGTGGCAAGAGTGTCGGTGTCGGCAGGTGCTGTGAAGACAATTCCGTCATCGGTTTGCTGCGAACCACCTGCATCGGAATTGCTGCATGCGCTGAGGGTTACAAGTGAGGCGATGACGAAGAGCCGTGTCCACATCAAGGGTCTTTGTCGTTGCGATACCACCTGTTGTGAGATTAGTGGAATTCGCGGCAATAGGTAGAGCCTTGGTTTCAGTAGATTGAGTGCATGAATTTTTCCTCGCGACTGAGGAGATCGTTGCTATCGAATCCGTTTCGACTGTTGCCTGTGTCGTTCGCGGCAATGATTGGCATTGGGACGATGCTCTTGTTGCTTCCACAAGCCACGGTCTCGGGGCGCAAGACCACTGTTCTTGACGCGCTGTTCACTGCAACGAGCGCTGTGTGCGTAACGGGCCTTTCCGTCGTGGATACCGCCACTCATTGGACAGGCTTGGGTAAAGGCATCATTTTGTTTCTCATTCAAATTGGTGGACTTGGCATCGTGACTGTTGTCAGCATCGGAATACTTCTCGTCGCCGACCGAATCGGTTTATCGCATACCCGCATTCTGGCTGCAGACCTGCGCACCGACAGCTATAGCAGTGTGTCCAAACTTGTGCGCAACATCGTGCTCACCACGTTGGCCTTTGAAGCAATTTTTGCAGTGCTAATTGCGGCACGCTTCTTCTTTGCGTACGACTACGGGTTTCAAACGGCAGCAGTGCACGGTGTGTTTCACAGCGTTTCGGCCTGGAACAACGCTGGCTTTGCTTTGTACACCGATAATTTCATCGGCTTTGCGAATGACTGGTTTTTGAGTATTGCTATTTGTCTCGCGGTTATCTTCGGCGGAATCGGCTTTCCCGTGTTGCAGTCGCTCGCGGTGCACAAACTCAAGTGGAGAATGTGGCCGATGCACACCAAGTTGATGATCAGCGCAACGGCAGTGTTGCTTGTTCTTGGCACAGCGTTGTTTCTTGCCTTTGAATGGTCAAATCCGCGCACGCTTGGCGCAATTCCCGAAACCGCTCGCCTGCATTCGGCGTTCTTTCACTCGGTGCAAACTCGAACCGCAGGTTTCAACTCCATTGACACTGCCGCACTGAACGAAGAGTCTCTTCTTGTATCAACGATCTTGATGTTTATTGGTGGAGGTAGTGCATCGACTGCTGGTGGAATCAAGGTGTCAACGTTTGCATTGCTGGCCTTTGTGATTTGGGCAGAGATTCGTGGCGATCGCGATGTGAACATGTTTGGGCGTCGCATCTCCGAAGATTCGCAGCGCCAAGCATTGACTGTTGCATTAGTTGGGGTTGGGGTGCTCGCTGCATCAACTCTCGCGCTCATGGTCCTTGGAGAAACTGGTCTAACTGCTGCCGCATTCGAAGCAGTTTCTGCTTTGTCGACGGTTGGCCTCTCTACTGGAGTGACCACAGCAGAAGGATCGCCGACACGGATCGTTCTGATCATGCTGATGTTCATAGGTCGACTCGGCCCAGTCGTGCTTGTTGCGGCGATTGTTCTTCGAACACGTCCAAACTTGTTTAGGTTTCCAACCGAACGCCCGCTCATCGGCTGAACGTAGAGCTGGCCATATGCTGAATATCCTCGTGAGTAAAGAATGGACACACTGACAACATGACGATCTCGAATCCTGCGAATCCACAAGCAAATAAGGCCGAAGCTGATGCCGCTAATCGTGGTGGAGTGCTCATCATTGGTCTTGGCAGATTCGGAGAGGCGCTAGCCCGCGGACTTGTCGAGCAGAACATCGAAGTGCTCGCTGTTGATTTTGACGAAGAAATTGTTCAACGAGTGTCGGGGGACATCCCAAATGTTGTGCAGTGCGATGGCACTTCTTCACGTGCACTTCGCCAGATTGGCGCCGAACAGTTCTCTCGCGCAGTTGTTGCGATTGCGTCGAACATTGAAGCATCGGTACTCTCGGCGCTCGTACTCATTGACGAGTTAAAGGTACCAATGGTGTGGGCAAAGGCAGTCTCACTTGATCACGCAAAAATTTTGGAGCGAGTTGGCGTAAGTCGTGTAATCCAACCCGAGCACGACATGGGTTACCGCACTGCACGCAGTATCGCGCGCCGTGTTACCGACTATTTCCATGTGGAAGACGACTTCGCGCTCGTTGAAATGGAAGCTCCAAAGAGTTGCCTTGGCC
>CAZNBF010000129.1:0-2942 GCA_964571325.1 uncultured Acidimicrobium sp. | reverse complement strand
CCAATGGCGTTGGTGAGTTCTTCTGGGCGAGGTGGGTCGTGGAGCAAGTGGCTTTCGGTAAGCACCACCGTGCCAACAGGAAAACTGACGGTGTGTTGCAGCGATTTTTCGCCGATCATGATTTCGGTACTGCCACCACCAATGTCGATAACGAGTGTGATGCCCTCGTGAGCAGGTAGGTGTGACAGAGCGCCCGAATAGGCGAGTCGGCCTTCTTCGGTTCCCGCGATGATGAGCGGGCGAGTTCCGAGTACTGCTTCGGCTTGATCCAGAAACACTGCTGCGTTTGTTGCGCGACGACATGCTTCGGTGGCGGTGACGCGAATGGCTCCAACTTCATGTTGCTTGATGAGCGTTGCATAGTGCTGCAGCCGAGCAATGGTTCGTGCAATGGCGTCTTCGTTCAGCATGTTGTTGTGCACAACGCCACGGCCCAGTCCAGTTACGTGCACTTCACGCACGATGTCATTTCCTTGCGCATCGGCAATAAGCAAGTTGGTGGAGTTAGTGCCAATGTCGATTGCGGCAACCGGTTGCGCGGTTGCTCGAATGTATGCACTTCGACTGAGGCTCAGTTTTTCGGCAACCCAATCGCCAACAGGGTCGTCGCCACCTGCAAGCCACCAACCAAAATGTGCATGCAAACATTTCACGCCAATGCGCGTACCGGCTACTCCGCCAAACGGGCGCGGGCCAGTGTGGTCTGCAGGAATGAGCGCATCGCGTTCTGCTGCATAACGATCGTGCGATGCAGCGATGAGTGCAGCATCGAGTTCTGCTTCAACTTGGTTTACCGCACCCGTTGCCTCAAGGCGACCAATCAGTACGTTTTCGCGCGCACCACATAACCAATACAGCGTTGGCATTGGTGTTCCATCGGGAAGTAAAGGCTGATTGCGCAACACCACCGGGTCGCCGTCTAATGCGCGAACGACAACTTCAAACTTGCCTTGCGGAACCCGACCGAGCAACTCGGTGATTCGCGCGATGTCTTCTGCGCTTGGTGCGTTAGAAGAGTTTGACAAGTACAACTACCAACACGGCAATACCGATAAGGGCGGGAATTGCTCGCTTTGCAATGGTGGATCCTGCGGTGTCGAGCAAATTGAGTGGCGCAACTTCTGGACCATCAATCTTGCGAATGGCTGGTTGCTCACTTGCTGCAGGTGTTGTTTCAGCAACAACGGGCGCACTTGGCGCAGGTGCTGCAGAAATGAGTTGATTCAAATTTTCGGAAAACTGTGCAAGCAACTTGTCGCTCACATCGGCTAGTGCACCACGACCGAACTGCGCAACTTTTCCTGAGATAGACAGGTCGGTGTGCACGGTGCACTTTGTTGATGTTGGTGTAACTGATGTGAGTTCGGCGGTGATCATTGCTGAAGCATTGCCCTTGCCAGTGGTGTCGCGACCTTCGCCCTTGAGGGTTGCTTTATGCGCCACATCATCGCGCGACACAAAACTTGCTTGTCCTTTGAACTGCGCGAGAATTGGGCCAACCTTGATCTTCACTTGACCGCGGTACGTGTCGCCTTCAATTTCGGTGAGCTGGGCGCCAGGGAGACACGGCGCAATGCGCTCTAAGTCGGTGAGGATCACCCATGCTTCAGCGACAGGAACATTGACAGTGAATTCGTGGTTGAGATCCATGGTTACTTGCCTCGACTTTCGTGAATGATTTTTGCTACGCGTTCGATGTCTTCAACATGATCAACATCGATTCCCGAGCCAATACAGGGTACTTCAGTAACTAGTTCGGGTTGACTGCGGAGCAATGAACGCGCACCTTCATCTCCGGTTTTTGGAACGAGTGCAAAAAATTCTGCGTGGAGTTTCACAGGGTTTGCACGCACGCCTGCATATGTTGCTACGGCAAGTGGGGAAGTGGAGTTGGCAACTGCAGTCCACGCCGACGGAGGAATACATGGCTGATCGCCAAGACCGATGACTACCGATTGCAATCCGCGCTCATTTGCCCACTGCAATGCACGCTGAACAGAGCTAGCCATTCCGGTAGCCCACTCCTCGTTGTGCAAGTAGGTGACCGCTTCAGAGGCTTCAAGGCGAGGCAATTCGACCGACCCCCATACGACAGCGACTGGCCCAATATTGGCCGCTAGCGCGCTCTGGAGAGCCCATTCGAAGACGGTTTTGCCCGCTACCGAAGTGAGCAGTTTGTGGTGCGACCCGCCGAACCGCGAACCCCCTCCAGCGGCCAACAACACCACACCGACAGGCGGGTTTTTACTTGTTGGAGCGGTCATGACCCCATATTTACAGGCTTTGGTGATGCCGACCCTCTCGAAACCCTGTATGACCCAAATATTACAGTTCCGTGACATAGACTGTTACACAGTTGACATATAGCGAGTCCCCTCGCAAGTACTGCCCCCACATCCGAACCAACCGCCCCCCGGTTGGTTCGCCTACCAAGGAGCCAACATGTCACGCACCACCAAACTCATAGCTGGTCTGCTCGTATCCCTCAGCCTGTGGGCAGTCAGTTCACCTGGCGCCCAGGCAATTCCCATGGGCCCAGCCCAGGAAGCAATCATTCGCAAAGGCGCTGTTCAGGCACAACAGGCAGTGGATGCCTATGCCGACAAGCGCGACCGTGACGCGTACGACCTGTTCCTCGACCTTTCAGACAAACTCGCTGTTGATGTTGGCAACTTCTTAGGCGTTGATGTGAATGAGTTGCGACGCGCATGGCGAGCCGCCGACGTTGCCCACCAACGTGCACTCATGGCTGGACTTACTCAAATTGGAGTTCCGTATAAAGAAAACGCAGCTGCAGAATCGGGTGCATTTGACTGCTCCGGCTTTGTGCAGTTTTCCTGGTCGAGTGCTGGGTTTGTATTGCCTCGCGGATCAAATTTTCAGTATGCAAATTCGCGTCGCGTGACATTTAAGAATGCTCAAGCAGGCGACATCATGTGGCG
>CAZNBF010000128.1:0-2950 GCA_964571325.1 uncultured Acidimicrobium sp. | reverse complement strand
ATTCACCAAGGGGCGAAAGTTTGCTCCATCAAATCGACCAACTCTTGGTCGTGAATTGCTTTAGAACCGGTTGCAGGGCTACCCGACTCGACGCGAGCAACATGTCGCCAGTCGTAGCCCTCGTTTTTCATTGGCCACACGATTGCATCAACAAAGCGCCATGCGCCCATGTTCTCTGGCTCTTCTTGTAGCCACACCATCTGTTTGGCGTTTGGATAGGTAGCCAAAATGCTGCGCAAGCCGGCAATTGGGAATGGGTACAACTGCTCGACACGAACGACTGCCACGTTGGCATTGCGCTTGGTGCGCTCGGCCATTGCGTCCCATGCAACCTTGCCCGTGCACAACACGATGCGTGTGATTTTTGATTTGTCGGTGACGGTTGGGTCATCCAAGATTTCTTCGAAACTACCGGTGGTGAACTCGGCAATTGGCGAACGGCTTTCCTTCATGCGCAACGGTTGCTTCGGCGTCATGACAACAAGTGGCTTGCGTACTTCGCGGCGCACCTGACGGCGCAACATGTGGAAGTACTGCGCTGCCGTAGTTGGGTAACAGACCTGAATGTTGTCTTCTGCACACAGTTGCAAGAAGCGCTCCATGCGTGCGGATGAGTGCTCGGGGCCTTGGCCTTCGTAACCATGTGGCAACAACAGCACCAGGCTGTTTTGTTGGCCCCACTTGTCTTCGGCAGCAACGATGTATTGGTCGATGATGACTTGTGCGCCGTTTGCGAAGTCGCCGAACTGGGCTTCCCACATCACGAGTGTTTCGTGGTTGGTGTGCGCGTAACCGTATTCGAAACCAACTGCTGCGTATTCGGAAAGTAGCGAGTCGTATACCCAAAAGCGAGCCTTGGCGTTTGGCAACGTGTTGATTGGAACCCAACGTTGTTCGTTGTTGTAATCCACAAGCGTGGAGTGGCGTTGGCTAAACGTGCCGCGGCGCGAGTCCTCGCCCATCAACCGAACTGGTGTGCCTTCAACAACGAGTGAACCGAATGCAAGGGCCTCGCCCGTTGCCCAATCCACATCTTGTTGGGTTTCGTACTGCTGCGCGCGAAGTTCGAACTGCTTGACCAACTTGGGGTGCGGCGCGAAACCTTCTGGGTATTCGGTGAGATGACGGAAGATTCCGTCGAGCACTTCGCGGCTGACGCCGGTTGCAACGTGCGGCAAAACGCCGATTGGTGCAGGTGGCTTGGCGGCAATGACGGGCTCGGGCTTTGCGGCGCGAGTGTCGTCTAGTGCGCCTTGCAGTTTGCTCTGGAAGTCGGACAGTGCTTGCTCGGCGTCTTCGATGGTGATGTCGCCGCGCTTAACCAACGTTTCTACGTACAGCTTGCGAACGCTTCTGCGTTCGGCGATTGCCTTGTACATGAGTGGCTGGGTGTAGCTGGGGTCGTCGCCTTCGTTGTGTCCGTGGCGGCGGTAGCAAATCATGTCGATGACGACGTCTTTATGGAACTTCTGTCGGTAGTCGAAGGCAAGCTTGGCAACGCGTACGCATGCCTCTGGGTCGTCGCCATTGACGTGGAAGATTGGCGCCTGCACCGTTTTTGCAACGTCGCTTGAATACTGCGACGAACGCGCATACTGCGGCGAAGTGGTGAAACCGATTTGGTTGTTAATGATGAGGTGAATGGTGCCGCCAACGCGGTAACCGCTGGTGTCGCTCATTGCTAAACACTCGGCAACAACACCCTGGCCCGAAAACGCGGCGTCGCCGTGAATAATCAGTGGCAACACGCTGTAAGCAAGCGGTGGTTCGATGTGGTCTTGCGCTGCGCGCACCATACCCAGAACGATTGGGTCGACAGTTTCGAGGTGGCTTGGGTTTGCCGACAACTCGATGGGCAGCTGCGCGCCATGCGGCGAAACGTATGTGCCCACTGCACCAAGGTGATATTTCACGTCGCCCGAGCCCTGCACCGACGATGGGTCGACATAGCCCTCGAACTCTTTAAAGATTTGGTCGTAGCTCTTGCCCATCACATTGCCAAGCACGTTGAGGCGGCCGCGGTGTGCCATGCCCAACACTGCGCCGTGCATCTGCGAATCGGCTGCGCTCGACAAGATGGTGTCGAGAATTGGGATGGCCGATTCGGCGCCCTCTAAACCAAAGCGCTTCGTACCAACGTATTTAGTAGCAAGGAATTTCTCGAAAGCTTCTGCTGCATTGAGTCGCTCGAGCACGCGCTTCTTGTCGAGAATGAAACCCAAGGCGCCGTGGCCCTCGACGCGCTCCTGAATCCAGCGCTGCTCGTCGGTGTTTTGAATGTGCATGTACTCCACACCGATGGTGCGGCAGTATGCGTCTCGCAATACGCCCAGCAAATCGCCAAGTGTGGATTTGCGAACGCCGCCGATGCCGCCCGTAAGAAACTGTCGGTCGAGATCCCAAATGGTGAGGCCATACGTTGCCGGATCCAACTCGCGCGGCATGACTGGTTCTTTCCAGCGCAGCGGGTCGAGGTCGGCAATGAGGTGACCGCGCACGCGGTGAACGCGAATGAGCGTTGCAACCTGCATTTGCTTGTCGAGCATTGCGTCTTCGCTGTCGAGCAGGTTGGAATCTTGATGCCATTGCACTGCTTCGTATGGAACGCCAAGGCTGCGAAACACGTCGTGATAAAAGTTGTGCTCGCCAATCAGCAGTTCGTGCACATACTTGAGGAACATGCCACTCTCGGCGCCCTGAATGATGCGGTGGTCGTATGTGCTGGTGACGGTGACTACTTTTGAAACGCCGAGACGAACGAGTGAACGTTCGTCGCTGCCCTGAAACTCGGCGGGGTAATCGATGCTGCCGACGCCAACAATGACACCTTGGCCGGGCATGAGGCGTGGCACCGATTGCACAGTGCCGATGGTGCCTGGGTTGGTAAGGCTGACATTGGCGCCCTGAAAATCTTCGACTGTCAGTTTGTTGGAACGAACCTTGCGAATGA
>CAZNBF010000127.1:0-3048 GCA_964571325.1 uncultured Acidimicrobium sp. | reverse complement strand
ATGACCAACACGTTGGTTCCATCCGCGTGCCGATCGGGAACAATCGTCACGGTCGATGTGACGAGAGTGAAATCAATGACCGAAAGCAACGCTTCAGGAAACGGCAAGTCGCTATGTGCAACAAGCACCCAGTCGCGTTTGTATTGCGCAGTGTCGACTCCATTGGTTACAGCACCATTGAGTCCAGCCGTGTGTTGCCGAACCACCATGGCACCGCGTTCACGCGCCCACTGTGCAATTTCGTCGTTGTCGCACACCACAAAGGTGTCTACGCCTTCTACGGCTTCGAGCACTCCGCCCGCTGTGAATGCCGCAAGTGATGCACGATTTTCGGCTGAAAGCACTGGTTCTAGGCGTCCTTTGGCATCGCTGAACCCCTTGATGGGAAGCACCACCGCACCACGCTGCAATGAGGAAGGGTTTGTTGCCACGGGCGTAGCCTACGGCGGCAAGTTACTGCCGTAATGTTTACGGCGTGACGCAACGAGTATGTGTGGTGGGTGCGGGCTCGTGGGGAACCACGATTGCAGCGCTTGCTTCGCACAATGCTCACACCATGTTGTGGTCGCGTCGTGCTGAACTTGCCGAAGAAATCAATTCACTGCACACCAACTCTGCATACCTAGGAACAACGGTGTTGCCCGATGCATTGCATGCGAGTAGCGATCTACAGGCAGCGCTGTTGCATGCCGATGTTGTGGCCATGGCAGTGCCATCGCAGGGTTTTCGCGATGTGGCTAGTGAAGTGAGCAAATACGTTCGCGCAGGTGTCCCCATTGTCAGCCTGTCGAAAGGGCTCGAGCAGAGCACCTTCATGCGCATGAGTGAAGTGATTGAACAGATCATGCCCAACAATCCTGTTGCAGTACTCAGTGGTCCAAACTTGGCGAAGGAAATTCTTGCTGGGCAGCCTGCAGCCAGCGTGATTGCATGCACCGACGAATCAGTGGCGCGCGAACTGCTTGAAGTGTTTAGTCGACCAACATTTCGGTTGTACACGAACCCAGATGTCATCGGTTGTGAAATCGGTGGTGTCGTCAAAAACGTCGTCGCCATTGCTTCAGGTATTTCGCAAGGCTTCGGTTTCGGTGAAAATTCCAAAGCAACCTTGGTGACACGTGGTCTTGCCGAAATGTCGCGCCTTGGTGTTGCGCTTGGTGCCCAATCGGCAACGTTTTCTGGCCTCGCAGGTATGGGCGACGTGATGGCTACGTGTGCGTCAATGCACAGCCGCAACACCCAAGTTGGTGTTCGGTTAGGAAAAGGCGAAAAGATCAACGACATTGTTGCTTCCATGAACATGGTTGCCGAGGGTGTGAAAAGTTCGGCATCGGTGGTGGAACTTGCGCATCGCCATGCCATTGAAATGCCAATTTGTGAACAGGTTGCCGCGGTGTGTGCTGGGAAGGTCAGTGCAGCCGATGCACTTCGCGCGCTGATGAGCCGACAGAGCAAGAGCGAATTCGACTAGTTCGCTGCGCGACGGTTTCGGCAATACTTGAAGCGTGAGTAACACCCCCGGACTGATCTCTTCTATTTCACTGAGCGCAACGGTTCGCCCCGCTGCGCACGTGCTGGGCATTCGCGCAGGCGGTTGGCATGCCATTGTGAATGAACGCGGAGCAATCCGCATGGACGGAGAAGTCGACGCACTCGATTGGTACGTTGCCGCCGACGACCGTTGGCATAACCCGGCACAAGAACCAAGTGTTCGACAAACACGTCGTGCCGGTGTTCCTGTTGTTGAGACGCGATTGCGCATTCCAAGTGGTGATGCGGTGCAACGTGTGTACGCGGTTGCCGACCACGGTGGCCTGCTGGTCATTGAAATCAGCAACGAATCCACACTTCCCATTGCAGTTGCCTTTACGCGAAGTGACATCTTGTCGTCACGTCAACCAAGCCCACTTGGGCCACAGGGCATTGATCTTCCGACAGGCAGTGTGGTGTTTCCAGTTGCGCACGGCTCAACGTTGCGTGTTGCGCTTGCCTCGTCCCGAGCAACGGGTGGCAACGTCAATCTTGAACAGTTGCCATCTGGTGAACAACTTCAACGCGGTTGGCTCAACAGCGTGGAGCGTGCGGGGTACGCGATTGTTGCCGACAAGTCGCTGTCGCCACTGATTAATCGCCTACGCAGCGATGCGCTTGTGCTGAGCGGGTATCACGAAAGCGAATGGGGCAGCGAGTTGGTTGGTGAAGACGCAACAGACGACGTTGCGTTCTTGCTCACGTTGCACGAACTCGTTCGCATGGGCGAAAAGGTGAATCATCATCTTGAGCGAGTGGTCGACATTGTCGAAGCGTTGTTGCGCAAAAACAAAAAGTCTGCAGCAATTGAATGGGATGTTGAGCGCGCATTGTTTGCAGCGCAATGCATTTTTTGGGCAGTAGGCGAGCATCGTGCAGCAGGCGACGTGCTTGCATCGCAGCAACGTTTGGCTCTTGCATCTGCGTTGCCGAATGCAGCGCCAAAAGACATTCGAGTAATTGCCTGGCTCGACGAGCAATTGGTCAGTCCACGTCGCGAAGGCGGTGCATCGGTATTGCGTTATGGCGTGCCACGCATGTGGTTGGGCGTGAACATGGAATGCCATCGTGTTGCCGCTTCACCAGAGCACACCGTTTCATACGGCATGCGTTGGCATGGTGAGAAACCTGCAGTGTTGTGGGAGACAAGCGGACCATTTGGTCTGCGACTTGATGCTGGGGCTACCGATGAGTCGTGGCATTCGGTAGAGGCAACTGGCGATGCACTGTTGGCAGGGTTTGTTGCACAGTGACCACACTGCCAACGATTGACCTCGAGCGCGAACTGCTGCTCACGGGTAAATCGTGCGTCATTGGTTTGGATGAAGTTGGCAAAGGCGCGTGGGCAGGGCCGCTGGTTATTGGCGCTGCGGTGCTGAGCAACGACGTGATCGAATCGCAGAACGCTCAGGAATTAATGGGCGGCGCTCGAGACTCAAAGCAGTTGTCAGAAACAAAGCGCGAAGCGATGTTCGATCACGTTGCGGCAACCTGCAAAGCCTGGGCGGTTGGCGCGGC
>CAZNBF010000126.1:0-3058 GCA_964571325.1 uncultured Acidimicrobium sp. | reverse complement strand
GCCGATGGGATGCTGTACGGCAGCTACGAATTTGTTCGACCTAACTCCGCAATGAGTTTCGACTCGGTTCCAAAGGCGTTCCTACGCGCACGAGCTAACAGCATCGAAGGTGGCACCAGCGAAGTGATGAGGAACATCTTGGGAGAGCGTGTGCTTGGGTTGCCAGGCGACGTTCGTGTTGATCGAGAAATGCCGTGGAGCAAAGTTCCTAGAAACTAAACAGATGATTGCATTTGTTCCAGCACTCGGCTGGCGCTAATCGAGCGATCGTCGATCATCGTGCCTATCGATGACGCACCACCAACCATGGTTTTCGCTGCGCGTTCCACTGCTTGTTGTAGAGATCGAATGTTTCGGGGAGGAGGGAAATACTCATCTTCGGTGGTGATTTTCACCTCAACAACTCCCTTTTTGGGGTTTAACCTACCGATCACCAACGAAACCAATTCTTCCGGCGCAGATGCTCCCGCGGTGACTCCGACTGTTCCCGAAAGGTTTAAAGGAATCTCTTCTTCGCTGTTGACACGTAATACATGTTTGCAACCAAGATCGGCCGCAAGTCGAGCAAGAGCCATGGTGTTTGAAGAATTCGAAGAACCGATAACTACGACGGTGTCGCACTTACCGGCGATTTCCATGAGTGCGCTTTGGCGGTTGGTGGTTGCAAAACATAGATCACTTTTACCAGGCGACCATACTTGCGGATATTTCACTCGAACAGCCTGAGCAACAGCCGACCAGTCGCGGTGGGAAAGGGTGGTTTGTGCAAGTAAAGCAACGGCGCCATCGATATTGGGAAGAGCAGCTACCTCTTCAATTGTTTCCACTCGATCGATCGAATCTGGTGCGACTGCCATCGTGCCGACCGCCTCTTCGTGGCCTTCGTGACCGACGTAGATAATTCGGTAGCCCTTCGATGCGCGAGTCTTCACCTCGTGATGAACCTTCGTAACCAACGGACAAACAGAATCTACGACGAAACGACCTTGTTGTTTGGCGGCGAGAACAACCTCGGGAGCCGAACCATGTGCAGAGAGCATAATCGGCGAGCCTTGAGGAACATCGCCTATCGATTCAACGAAAACAACGCCTTGCTCTTCAAACCTCTTTACAACGGATTTGTTATGCACAATCTCATGAAAGCAATACACGGGGGCGGGGAAGGTGCGAACCATCCACGCAAGCGCCTTTATCGCCATCTCTACACCGGCGCAGAAACCGCGTGGAGCCGCAAGCAATACAGAGTCCACTTCGCTGCACTTGGCATCATCGATCGGCTGTTGCACCACGATTGAATTCTACTTATGTCCCTTTACTTCTAAGGGCTTGTAGAATGAACGGGTGACAAGCCCCCTTCCTACTGTGGTCATCGTTGGCCGACCTAATGTGGGCAAGAGCACGTTGTTCAACCGCTTTTTGGGCTCCCAGGTGGCCATCGTTGAGGACCAACCGGGAATCACTCGCGACCGTTTTGAGCGAGAAGTGGAATGGACTGGCAAGCGCTTCAATTTGGTTGACACTGGCGGTTGGATGCCAGATGGTGATGAATTAGACGCCAAGGTGAGTCTGCAAGTAGAGGAAGCTGCGCGTACCGCCGACCTCGTTCTCTTCATTGTGGATACCGCCGTTGGCGTCACCGATGACGACGAGGCAATTGCGATGTGGCTTCGTCGAGTCTCATGCCCAGTAATTGTTGTCTCCAACAAGATTGACAGCGATCGCAGAGAAGCAGACAAATGGGATTTCATGATGCTTGGTTTTGGTGAGCCAGTGCCCGTTTCTGCACTCCATGGGCGCAAATCCGGTGACTTGTTAGACACCATCCTCGAACGGATCGATGCGCATGACGTGGTGGAGGAAGTTGTTTCAACAGATCGTCGGCAGTCGGGAACGCCCCGCGTATCCATCGTGGGACGTCCGAATGTTGGCAAGAGCACACTTTTTAATCGCCTGGTTGGCGAGGATCGTTCAATCACTCACGACATGCCGGGAACTACTCGCGACGCAATCGACACGTTGGTAGAAACTGAAGATGGGCCGATCATGTTTGTTGATACTGCGGGTATGCGTCGCAAAAGCAAAGTTGACGACTCGGCTGAGTATTACTCGTTCGTCAGAGCACTTCGCGCGGTCGACGAGTCGGACGTTGCAATTTTGGTCATCGATGCCCTCGAAGGAATCACGAATCAGGATCAACGACTTGCAGAGCGCATTGACGCCGCTGGGTGTCCAGTGTTGGTCGTTTTGAATAAGTGGGAAATGCTTGATGCCGAGCAACGAGACCACATCGATACTGAGATGGTTCGAAAGTTGTACTTCATCGGTGATGCGCCGGTGTTGAAAATGTCGGCACTGACGGGCAAAGGTGTCCACCGCCTGGTGCCAATTCTTCAAGACAGCATTGAGACTTATCACAAGCGCGTTCCGACGAAGGACGTCAATCGAGTCATCGCAGAAGCCCAGCAGAAGCATCCGGCTGGCGGTGGTTCGCGTGTGTTGTACGCGTTGCAAGGCGCGTCCGATCCACCGACATTCACCTTGTTCGTCAACCGGGAATTACCACAACCGTATCTTCGTTATTTAGAACGATGCATCCGCGAGAAATTCGAATTCGGTTCGACGCCGATCAAGATGCGCGTGAGAAAACGAGCGGATTGATCAGCAATGCCTTGGTGTGAAGAGTGCGCCAAATATCTAGCGCCATCAGCAATGAACATCGACGGGTCATGTCCTTCGTGCAATCGTCCCATTGCCACAACAAATATCAACGGCTCAATCAATTCGGACAATCTTGACCTGAAGAGTTTGGCCCGAGGCTCCAACGACGAGGATGTTTCAGTTCCGTGGCACTTCAAATTGCTTGTCGGCGCCCTTGTGTTGTATCTCACTTGGCGTTTGATTGACGTATTTCGTTAGAGGCTGTGGACGATAGCCTCAGGATCGTACGGGCTGTAGCGCAGCTTGGTTAGCGCGCTTGTCTGGGGGACAAGAGGTCGTGGGTTCAAATCCCGCCAGCCCGACCAAAAATCTCAGAGACTGACCAATGCAAGTGAAACTA
>CAZNBF010000125.1:0-3069 GCA_964571325.1 uncultured Acidimicrobium sp. | reverse complement strand
CGAACAACGTGTGCTGTCATGCCTTCACGCTATTGGCGTTTAGGCCATATCCAAGCGGACTAAATCTTCGTAAGTTTCTCGCCGAACAACCAACCGAGCCTCGCCATTGCGCACAAACACAACAGGTGGGCGCGTCACTTTGTTGTAGTTAGAACCCATCGAATGGCCGTAGGCGCCCGTCACTGGTGTTGCAAGCAAGTCGCCAACTTGCAGTCCGGCCGGAACCATTGCCTCATTAATAAGGACGTCGCCGCTTTCGCAGTGTTTGCCAACCATTCGGATCGCTTCGGTTCGATCGGCATTTGCTCTTGCCGGCATGAACGCCTCGTATCCACTTCCGTACATCACCGGACGCGGGTTGTCGCTCATTCCCCCATCCACCGAAACATACGTGCGCACACCAGGGATTGGCTTGATTGTTCCCACCTGATACAGCGTGACCGCAGCGGAGGCAACGATGGAACGGCCAGGTTCTACAAACACTTTCGTTGTCCGGCGTAGTTGTTGCGTCGCAGCCAACAAGTGTCGCGACCATTCGGTGATGCTGGAAGCATGCTCGCTTTCCAAATACGCAACACCTAAACCGCCGCCAAGCGTCAATTCCTCTACATCAAGTTCGTTTGCTAGGTCAACCATGATTTTTGACGCGTGAGTGAAGTTTTCTACCGCAAAAACGTTCGAGCCGATATGGCAGTGCACGCCCACGAAATCAACCGAAGCCGAGGCGCGCGCACGAGCCGCCGCCTTGTGCGCATCACCATTACCCAAGTTGAAACCAAATTTCGAATCATTCTGACCAGTGGCGATGTACTCATGCGTGTGAACCGAAACGCCTGGCGTAATTCGCAACTGCACTCGCGGCGCAGGAAGCCCCTGTGCATGCAGCGCGTCCAGCCTGTCCAACTCGTCAAAATTGTCTACAACTATGTGGCGAACGCCTGCTTCGATCGCCATTCGCAATTCATCGACGCTCTTGTTGTTTCCGTGCAGTACGCAACTGCTTGCCGGCACGCCAGCATGCAACGCAACGAACAGTTCCCCACCTGTGGCAACGTCGAGCAACAGACCTTCATCGTGGGCAAGCTTTGCCATTGCCGTGGTAAAAAACGCCTTGGTTGCATAAATCACGCGTTGTTCGCCAAACGCTGCGACTGCTTCGTGGCAGCGGGCACGCAAATGCTCTTCGTCATAAACGAACACCGGCGTCCCAAATTGTTTGGCTACATCAAGAAGCGAGCATCCGCCAATGCTCATCACTCCGTCGGCTCCGATAGTCGCCGTGTCTGGCAACAAGTGTTTTGCTATCGCGCTCACATCTGCTCCGGTGCTTCAATGCCCAATAATGAAAGCCCACGTTCCATCACGCGTGCGGTGAAATCGCATAATGCCAACCTGCTCATCTTTTGCGCCTCACTTTCCGCACGAAGCACAGGGCAGTGCTCGTAAAAACTGCTGAATTCGCTTGCCAAATCATATAAATAGGTGCACAAACGATGGGGGCTGTACTTATCCAGCGTGTCCCAAACCGCAGTATCAAACTGCAATAACCGAAGCGCAAGCGCCCGCTCGGCTTCGTGCTCAAGTGTCGGCGTGATCGCACGAACCGATTGCCTCTCGATCTGAGCCTTACGGAAAATGCTGCAGATACGCGCATGGGCATACTGCAAATAGGGCGACGTATTTCCGTCAAACGACAGCATTCGCTCCCAATCAAAGACGTAATCCTTGATTCGGTCGGTAGACAGGTCGGCGTACTTGATTGCACCAATGCCCACCTGGCGGGCAATTTCACTTTGCTGTTCCGTCGACAACTCGGCGTTCTTCTCGCGCACCGAAGTTCCTGCACGCTCTACCGCTTCGGTCAGCAGCGCATCCAACTTCACTACCTCTCCGCTTCGACTCTTTAATATCTTGCGATCGTTTCCTAAAACGTTGCCAAACGCAACATGCACCATCTGCGTTGTTTCAGGCACCCAACCAGCCTTGCGCGACACAACTCCAACCATTTCTAGGTGTTGTGCTTGCGGTGCTCCAACGACATACAAAATTCGCGTTGCTCCAAGTCGTTCCACTCGATCAATCACACACGCGAGGTCGCTCGTTGCATAGTTGTATCCGCCATCAGTTTTGCGAATGATCAACGGCAGCGGCTCGTTATCGCGATTTACAAAACCATCCACGAACACCACTTCGGCGCCATCACTTGTCTGCAACATTCCCGACTTCTTCAAACGCTCCACAACTTCTGGCAACAGGTGGTTGTAAGCACTTTCACCCATGATGTCATCAGACGTCAGCAAGACATCCAACACTCGATAGACACGATCGAAGTACCGGGTGCTCTCGCCCACCAGTAATTTCCACATTCGCAATGTTTCGTCGTCGCCGCCTTGCAACAGAACTACTCGCGCACGAGCCCGCTCTTTAAATTCGTCACTCGCGTCAAATTTCGTTCTTGCCTGCCGATAAAACGAATCGAGATCTCCAACAGAAAGTTCGTTTGCGGCTTCGGCTTCACCCAGATCAATCAGGTGCTCAATCAACATTCCGAAAGGCGTTCCCCAGTCTCCAATGTGGTTCTCACGAATCACTCGGTGGCCTACAAACTCGAGCATCCGCACCAACGCATCACCAATCACCGTCGACCGTAAATGGCCCACGTGCATTTCTTTTGCCACGTTTGGTGCCGAATAATCGATATCGACTACTTCCGGAGCCGGGCTCAGTCGGACGCCCAATCGCGAATCGGCCGCGGCAACCGCTAGTTCGCTGGCCAGAAACGAATTTGAAAAGGTGATGTTGATAAACCCAGGGCCGGCAATCTCGGTTGCACTGCACACAGCAGAAAGGTCTGCGGCATCCAACACCATCTGCGCAACTTCGCGCGGGGTTTTGCCCAACACTTTGGCAAGTGCAAGCGAGCCGTTTACTTGTGCGTCGGCACGGTCACTCCTGCGTACCACCGGGTCGCTCTCTTGCCCACCGGCAATCTTGGCGAAGGTTGGTCGCAAGCGCTCCGCAACGGTGAGAACGGGATCGGCCATGGTCCTTCTATTGTTGCCGACCGCC
>CAZNBF010000124.1:0-3113 GCA_964571325.1 uncultured Acidimicrobium sp. | reverse complement strand
CCTCGTCGGCCAAATAACTTTGTGCCCCAAGCGCATTGCGCACCTCGCTCACGGACGTGAGCCCTACAAATGTCATGCGCTCAGGCTAGGCGCGAAATGGTTAGGAATCGAAGCCCAAACCCATGCGATCCATGGTGCGTAGCCAGAGGTTTCGGTTGCCTGTGCGGTCCTCGCGGTTGAGCGCCCAACGAGTGGCCTGAATGCCAATAAATCGAAATGGCTCGGGCGGGAAGGGAAGCGGTTTGCTCTGGACGAATTGTGTTTTGGTTGCTTGCGTCTTTCGCCCGTCTAACAAGTCGAGCATGACTTCGGCACCGAAGCGCGAACTTGCCACGCCAAGGCCGGTGTAGCCAATGGCGTAACCCACGCGGTCGCGCATTGCAGTGCCCCAGAAGACGCTGTACCTGCTGCAGGTATCGATTGCGCCGCCCCATGCATGCGAAAAGCGCACACCTTCAAGTTGCGGGAACGTTTCGAAGAAGTGTTGCGAAAGTTTTGCCCACGTCTCTGGGCGAGACTCGAGGTCGGTGCTCATTTTGCCGCCAAAGAAGTACACGGCGTCGTAGCCACCCCACAGAATGCGGTTGTCTTCCGTCAGTCGGTAATAGTGAAACTGATTGGAGATGTCGGACAAACCTTGGCGGTTGTGCCAGCCAAGACTTGCAAGTTGTGCGGGCGTAAGCGGCTCGGTGGTGAGGCAATAGTCGTATACGGGTGCGATGTAATTGCGCAATCGTTTGAGCAACGGCTTGAATGCATTGGTTGCTAGCGCAACACGCTTTGCTTTGATTTTTGCCAGGGGAGTGTCGACAACTACACCGCTGCCCGAATAGTCGAGCCCTGTTGCGCGTGTGTCTTCATAAATTCGCACACCCAACGATTCTGCGGCGCGCTTCAAGCCCCACACCAATCGCGCTGGGTCTACCAATGCCGCAGTGTCTTTGCACCACATGCCGCCGGTAAAAATCGGTGAGTTCACTTCTTTGCGCACTGCTTGTTCGTCGAGCCATTCCACTTTGTGGCCTAATTCGACAAGTTGGTCGTAGTCCTCGCGCAGTTCGTCCAAATAGTTGTTGCTGTGGCGCGTGCTGGCAATTTCAATTACTCCGTTGCGTTCGAAGTCGCAATCGATGTTGTAACGCTTGATCGCTGCTTCAATTTGGTTGAGGTTTTCAAGCCCCAAGTCCTCGAGCAAGCCAACTTCTTTGGGGAAGCGTTGCTGAGCGTTGGCAATTCCGTGAGTGAGGCTGGAGTCCATGAAGCCGCCGTTGCGACCGCTTGCTGCAGAGCCCACCTCGTGGGCGTCGATCAGCACAACATCGCGTTCGGGGTTGCGCTCCTTTGCCAAAATCGCCGTCCAGAGGCCGGTGTATCCGCCGCCGATGATGCAGAGATCGCACGTGTCGTCGTGCACCAACATGGGGTTGGAATCTGGCTCGTCAACGTCGTCCAGCCAATACGCATAGGGTTCGGCGTCCGCGATTGCGTCCAGAAAACGCTCGTCTTGTTGATACCCACTCATGGGTTTCCCACCACCTAACTCGCCCCACCGTAGCACTTGGGCAGTAGCGTTTTCCCGATGGATCTTGGTATTTCGGGCCGTACCGCTGCCGTAGCCGCGGGCTCTGCGGGGCTTGGTTTCGCAAGCGCGCAAGCACTTGCCAACGAGGGTGTGCGCGTCGTTATCTGCAGTCGCGACAAACAGCGCGTGCTCGACGCCGCTGCGCAAATTGGTCACGGTTGCATCGGCATCGTCGCCGATGTATCCACGGTTGCAGGTGCGCAAGAGTTTGTGCGTCAAGCAACAGAGATTCTTGGGCAGATCGACATCTTGGTTGCCAATGGCGGCGGCCCGCCACCTGGCAACTTCGCCAGCACCGACGTTGAGGCATACATTTCGGCAAACGAGCGCAGCATGTTGGCAACCATTGCCATGACAAAGCTGGTTGTTCCGGAAATGCAAGCCCGCAAGTGGGGGCGTGTCGTTGCAATCACTTCTACGTCTGTTCGACAGCCAATTGCAAACCTCATTTTGTCCAACACCGCCCGCGCAGGACTCACCGCATTTTTGAAAACCGTTGCAACAGAAGTTGCTGCAGACGGTGTCACAATAAATTCGGTGCAGCCTGGTTCGCACGCCACAGACCGCATTAAGCAGATCTATGGCGAGTCGCTCGAAGGTGCATCCGCCGGCATTCCGGCAGGTGCGCTTGGCAGCCCAACAGACTTCGGCAATGTGGTTGCATTTATGTGTAGTGAGCAAGCCAAATTCGTCACCGGCACTCACTTACCAGTTGATGGTGGCGCTTACGGAGGATTGCTCTAATGCTGCAACATGTCGTCGCTCTTTTCTGGAATGACAAAACACCACCGAATTACGGCGATGTGGTCACTCCGGTGTTACAAGAAATGGTGAAACACATTCCGTCCATTCGCAGTTATCGATGCGGAGCCGACATGGGTGTAAGCGTGCCTACGAATGCCGACTATCTCATCGTTGCCGAGTTCGACGATGTTGCCGGTTGGCGTGAATACGACGAGAATGCGCTGCATAACGAAATTCGGGCAAAGTATTTTGCTCCGTATGTTGGCTCCCGAGGCGCTGCGCAAATTACGTTCTAAACGCTTACTTTCCTGCGCTCCCACTTGGTGGCGGCCCAACAAGAAAACCACACTGCCAACCAGCCAGCAATGATGTCGGCCACATAGTGCTCTCCGAAGTAGACAAGGCAAATTGCCATTGCAATGGGAAGCACAAGCGCCACGCTTCGTAGCCACCAGTTGAGGGCAGGGAAAAAGAACACCACCACCAACAATGCGCACGCGGCGTGAAGCGACGGCATTGCGGCATACGGATTGGTGATGGCCGTTCCTCTGTCGAACAACTTGGATACTGCATCGATGCCCATTCGGCCCCATGCGCGTGCCGTAATGCGAGAGATGGGTTCTAGATAGCCCTCTTTGGCGGCGAGCCAAGGCGGAGCAACCGGAAATGCAGCGAATACGAGGCACGACGTTAAAAACAAAATGCTCAATCGACGGATGTATCGAACCCATAGTTCGCGACTAATCCACCACAACACCACGGCAACACCCACGGGAAAGATGAAGTG
>CAZNBF010000123.1:0-3134 GCA_964571325.1 uncultured Acidimicrobium sp. | reverse complement strand
ACCCCGTGTTCGCGAACGACTTCTGCACCAGATTCGGCAATCATGGCCGCAAACTTCTCGTGTGGTTTCGAAACCGTTGCTTCGTTCAGCACTGCCTCGGCTGCGGCCTTAACAACTTTTCCATCACTCACGGACCACACATTGATCTGATGTGAAAAAAGCGATGCCCGCCGCGCAAGAACGCCAGCACTTTTCTCGCTCAGGATGTTTACAACCTGCACCTGCTGTTTTTGTGCCCACAACAACGCCGGCCCGAGGGCTCGGTCGTGTTGTTCGGTTATGAATATCCAACCTGTCGAACCATCTCGCGCGGCGTCACCGAATGCAAACTCGACAGGAACAAATGAAGCAGTATCTACGCCGCACTGCGATGCGGCCATGCGCAGGCGGGCGTCAGACACTTAGGAAGTTGGCTGTTTGGCGATTTCGGTAAGGAAGTCGGCGTTGTTCTTGAACGTCTTCAAGCGATCGATCAACAACTCGAGCCCAGGTGCTGCGTTGCCGTCGGCGGCAAGGCCACTGAGTACGCGGCGAAGTTTCCAAACTTGCTGCAGTTCCTTGCGATCAAACAGCAGTTCTTCGTGACGAGTGCTGGATGCGTCAACGTCAATTGCCGGGTAGATACGACGCTCTGCAACCTTGCGGTCCAGGCGAAGCTCCATGTTCCCGGTTCCTTTGAACTCTTCGAAGATCGCATCGTCCATGCGGCTGTTGGTCTCGACAAGTGCGGTGGCAAGGATGGTCAAACTGCCGCCCTCTTCCACGTTTCGTGCCGCACCGAAGAATTTCTTTGGTGGGTACAACGCACCAGCGTCGATACCGCCGGACATGATTCGGCCTGTTGCCGGCGCAGCCAAGTTGTATGCACGCGACAAACGAGTGATTCCGTCGAGGATAATTACCACGTCGTTGCCCATTTCCACCATTCGCTTTGCTTTCTCGATGGTGAGTTCGGCCACGTGCGTGTGCTCTTCCGAAGGACGGTCGAATGTAGAAGCAATGACTTCACCCTTAACTGTGCGGCGCATGTCTGTTACTTCTTCGGGACGCTCGTCAATCAACAACACGATCAACTTCACTTCGGGATGATTGCGCTCGATGCTGGTTGCAATCGTCTTCATCACCGTCGTCTTACCTGCCTTCGGTGGCGAAACGATGATGCCGCGCTGGCCCTTTCCAATTGGCGCAATGAGGTCGATGATTCGAGCTGTCATGTTGTTTGGATCGGCCGCATTTTCTAGAACAAGGCGCGAATCTGGGAACAACGGCGTGAGATCTTCAAACCGTGGACGATTCTTAACCTTCTCGGCATCAACACCGTTGATGGTTGCAATGTCCAACATCGCAGGATTCTTTTCATTACGGCCTGCAGGCTTCGACATGCCAGACACAAAGTCGCCTTTGCGCAAACCAAATTGACGCGTAAGTCGAACAGAAACGTACGAGTCTTCGCGGTTTGGCAAATAGCCGTTAACACGCAAGAAGCCGTAGCCCTCGTCGCGCAAGTCGAGGTAGCCGGAAACTGATACTGGTTCGGTCGAAATTGGCTCGTTGCTTACCTCTGGCTCGTTCAATTCGTAACGGTCATTGCCCTGAGGGCCCTCGTCGCGCGGGCCTTTACCGCGGCGTCGACGGTTGCGGTTGCGGTTGCGGTTCGGGTCGAACGGCTCGCGGTCGTTTCCACCTTGGCGGTCGTTGCGATTGTTGTTGCGGTTGCGATCGTTGTTGCGATTTGGGTTGTAATTCGGGTTGCGTTCGTTTGCTCGCTCGTTGTTATGACGACGTGCTTCCGGAGCGACTGGCGTGCCCTCGTGCTCGGCCAATTCGATTTCCCAATCGGCAAGCGGCTCGCCATCGGCGCCCAACATCGGGCCCTTCTCGGCTGCCGGTGCATCTTCTTTCGGTGCTGCGACAGATTTTGACGAGGCTTTTGCCGCCACTGGTGCGGCTGGCTTGGTCTGCTCAAGGATCATGTCGATGAGTTCGGCCTTTTTCGCACGTGATGCAGATTTGACACCGAGCGCTGCGGCGATCGCCACCAACTGCTCGCGGTCTTTTGCTTCTAATGCGGATTGTTCTAGGGCTCCATTAGCCACAGGTCCTGCTTTCACGGGCATTCACAGAAATCGTGAGATGCCCTTTCAACCACAATTGCTTGACGCGATACTTTGGCGCCGCATGTTGCGGGGGCTTCGCTCGGGAATCCGAGTCGTTACTGATGATAGCCGATTGATTAGCCGCGTTACAACGCGGAAGCCAATTTACGAATGGTGGCTTGCGACAAATGCCTCGACAGCCTGCAAGTCATTGGGCAAATTGACGATTCGCTCGTTGCGCTCGAATAGGTCGGCTACGTGTTCGGGCAAGCCTGGGCGCACTCCGGTGGCCTTTTCAACGGCATCAGGAAACTTGGCTGGATGCGCAGTTGCCAATGTGATCATTGGTGTGCCGCGAACCGCAAACTCTTCGGCAGCGGCAATGCCAACTGCGGTATGTGGGTCGACCAACATCTTGTGTTCGTTGTACATCCGCTTCATCACTGCAAGTGTTTCGCTGTCGGTGCTGCGATGTGCTCGGAAAGTTGGCGTGATCCATGTGGAGTATTGATCTGGCTCAACCATCAACTCACCGTTTGTTCGGAATCGTTGCAACTGCTGTGCAGTGGCCGAACCATCTCGGTTGTTCATTTCAAACAGCAACCGTTCAAAGTTTGACGACACCTGAATGTCCATGCTTGGGCTCAACGTTGGAACCACTGGCTGCATCGACATTGCCAACGAGTCGAAGAAACGCGTGAGAATATCGTTGCTGTTCGAACCCACGACAAGCTTGTCAATCGATGCACCCATTTGTTTTGCAATCCACCCAGCAAGCACGTTTCCGAAGTTTCCGGTGGGAACGCTGAACGAGGCCTTGGTGCCCAACGACTGCAGCGCCGTGAAGTAGTAAACCGTCTGTGCCATAACGCGAGCCCAGTTGATGGAGTTAACGGCCGACAACGAATTGGCGTCTCTAAACGGTGCATCGTTGAACATTGCTTTCACCAAATCTTGGCAATCATCAAATGTTCCATCAATCGCCACACAGTGCACATTGGGCGATTCGACAGTGGTCATCTGTCGACGCTGCACATC
>CAZNBF010000122.1:0-3178 GCA_964571325.1 uncultured Acidimicrobium sp. | reverse complement strand
TCAAGGGAGAACAATCATGAGCGAAGAATTCAGTAATCATTCGGATAACCGTGCATTCGAAGATGTTTTGAACACGTACATGTCGCGCCGCAAACTTATTGTTGGCAGCCTCGCAGGCGCAGCACTCACCTTTATGGGTGGCTCGGCCGCATCGGCATCAGCTTCAAAGGGTGCAGCTACTGGCGCAAAGGTTGCAGCCAAGGCACCAAAGATCGGCTTCACTTCCATCCCGCTGCAGAACAGCGCAATGCCAACCATCGCACCGGAGTACACCTACAGCGTGCTCATCCCATGGCGCGAAAAGCTTGACGGCAGCGGCACGTCATTTGATTACATTGGTTTCACCGCCGAGCAGCAAGAAAAGAGCATCGGTATCGGCCACGACGGCATGTGGTACTTCGGTGACGACAAGAAGGGCTTGCTCTGCATCAACCACGAATACGGCACCACGCCGCACATCATGGGCAAGAAGTTGCCATCAAGCCTCGAAGATGTCCGTCTGTCGCAGGCCGCACACGGCATGTCCGTTGTAGCCATCGAGAAGTCTGGCAACAAGTGGAAGATTGCGAAGAGTGCAAAGAACCGTCGCATCCACGGCAACACGGTTGCCAAGATGAGCGGCCCTGCTGCAAAGAGCGCGTTGCTCGTCAATGCCGCCGGCAACAAAATCCAAGGCACGCTGAACAACTGTGCAAACGGAAAGACACCTTGGGGCACGTACCTCACCTGCGAAGAAAACTTCAACGGATATTTCGGTACAGCGTCAACAACTTGGAAGCCAAGCGCGGAGCAAGCTCGCTACGGCGTCAATGCCGGCGGATTTGGCTATGAATGGCACAAGTTTGATCCACGATTCGACTTGGCAAATGCGTCGTACGCAAATGAAATCAACCGCTTCGGTTGGGTAGTAGAGGTAGACCCCAACGATCCAAAGTCGGCCCCAATTAAGCGCACCGCATTGGGTCGCATCAAGCATGAAGGCGCCGAATTGGTCATCGGAAAAGGTGGCCGCGCAGTGGTGTACATGGGCGATGACGAGCGTTTCGACTACGTATACAAGTTTGTTTCGCGCGCTAACTGGAAGACGATGATCAAAGAAGGCGTGAGCCCACTGGACGAAGGAACGCTGTACGTTGCTCGCTTCGACGACAACGGCACCGGCGTCTGGATCGAACTGAGCCCAAAGACTGCACAGCTTTCTTCATGGACGCTGGACAAGATCCTCGTACACACCCGCTTGGCAGCCGACCTTGTTGGCGCAACCAAGATGGACAGGCCAGAGTGGATTGCTGGCGCGCCAACAGGCGAAATGTACGTCACCCTCACCAACAACACGCAACGTGGAACCACCGGTAGGGCTGGTGTCGACAAGGCAAACCCAACCGCAGTGAACACCTACGGCCACATCATTCGTTGGAAAGATGCGAACGATCACCTGGGCGGAACATTTACGTGGGAAGTGTTTGCACTTTCCAAGGACGTCACCGACGCAGGCGGCCAAATGTTCGGTTCGCCAGACGGCATCTGGGTCGACCCAGACAACCGCGTGTTCGTTCAGACCGACGGAGAACAACCAGGCAAGCAAAACGACCAGATGTTGGTAGCAAGCGGTGTAACGAAAGAATTCAAGCGCTTGTTTACCGGTGTGAAGGGCTCTGAAGTAACTGGCGTGACGGTGACCCCCGATCGTCGCACCATGTTTGTCAACCTGCAGCACCCTGGCGATGGCGACCCATCAATCAGCAACTTCCCAGCGAAGTATGAAGGCTTGGGCGGCCCAGTTCCACGCGACTGCACCATTGTGATCACCCGCAAAAACGGTGGAGTAATCGGAAGCTAGCCAACAAATGCGGCTGTAGCAGCCGCACGCAATTCGCTGACAGCGTGCTTCAAACCTTTTGGTTCTTTGAACAACGCGCTGCCGGCGATGAGCACGTTGGCACCAGCCTTGGCTGCGCCAGCGATGGTCTTGTTTGAGATGCCGCCGTCAACTTCAACGTTGACGGCGTCATCCAAGCCAGCCTCACGAATCATGTTGCGCACTTCACGAATCTTTGGTTCCATCGTTTGGATGTAACTCTGGCCTCCGAAGCCTGGGTTCACGGTCATGACCAACACCATGTCGATCAAGTCGAGCACGTTGGCAATTTCACTTGCGGGCGTTGATGGGTTGAGGGCAACTGCAGCAGTTGCACCAAGTTCGCGAATGTTGCCAAGTGTGCGATGCAGGTGAGTGCAAGCCTCGACATGCACAATCAAGCGTTGGCAGCCGGCTTCGACATAACGCTTGGCCATCACATCGGGCGTCAGCACCATCAGGTGCGCCTCAAACGGCAACTTGGTGAGCGAACGGGTTGAGGCAATGACGTCGGGGCCAAACGTGAGGTTAGGAACAAATTGTCCGTCCATCACATCCCACTGAATGAGGTCGACACCTGCTTCGTCGAGCGCAACAACGGCTTCACCCAATTTGGAGAAATCGACGGGAAGCACCGAAGGCGCAATCTGAATTGGCAGCGTCACGCACATCATCCTAGTTGCCCAACATTTGGCTCGTAGAGTGAGATGCAGTGGATAACGAGCAGGTGCGTTTCGAGCGGTTGGTTGCTGGCGGAGACGCACTTGGGCACCTGGCCGATGGCCGTGTGGTGTTTGTGCCCGGCGCGCTTCCAGGCGAATTGGTCGACGTACAGATCACCCAAGCCAAGAAAGACTTCGCGCGTGGCGAAGTGGCCGCCATCATCGAGCCTTCTGCCCATCGTGTGACGCCCCCATGCCCAAACGTCGAGCGCGGCTGCGGCGGTTGTTCGTGGCAACACCTTGATGTTTCGCAACACATGGACGCAAAAGTGCAGATTGTTCGTGAGGCGCTTAAGCGCACCGCAAAGATCGACGATGCCGACATCACCGTGGGCGGGCAAGTTGCCTCGGAAGGCACCCGCACCACCGTGCGCATGGCCGTTAATGCCGAAGGAAAGTTGGGCTTCCGCCGCGCCAACTCGCACGACGTCATCGACACACCAACCTGCCTCATCGCGCATCCGCTGTTAAACAACTTCATTGCCGACGTGCGCGTGAAGGGTGCAACCGAAGTAACGCTTCGTTGCGCAGTAGCCACGGGCGAAATCGGCGCTTGGTTGCATAACGAAGACGGCGAAGAAGCACCCGGCGCCAGCAT
>CAZNBF010000121.1:0-3260 GCA_964571325.1 uncultured Acidimicrobium sp. | reverse complement strand
TAGTCGAGGGAGTGCTCGGTGGTGACAACTGCGTAGTCGCGTTTTTGCAGCTCGGTAACGCGGGCGCGCACGGCGGTGATGAAGTCTTTTTTGAGTGAGTCGCGGGATGTTTGGTCGACAGCGGCAACAAACGCCGTGTAGGAATCCATGGGGAACTTGACGTCCATGTACAGCACGCGGTCGGGCGGCATCATGAAGGTGTAGTCGGGGCGGCCGCCACCTTCGATGGTGTTTTGCTTCTTGTAGTTTGCGCCTTCGATGAAACCTGCGGCGCGCAACATGTCTTCGGCCATTCGTTCGCCCCACTGACCGCGGGCTTGCGAACTAGACAGCACGTTGTTGAGGTCGGATGTGCGCTTGACTAAATCGTTAACGGCCCGGTCGACGTTGCCAAACTTTTCGGCGTTCTGGTCGTGTAGGCGTTTGATTTCGACGTCCATCTGCTGCATGCGCTGGCTGAGGCTTTCTTGCACGCTGCGCAACGAGGTGTCGATGTCCTTGGCGCTTTTGCCCAGCCGTTCGCTGGATGCCTCGGCAACACGGTCGGCGGCCAGTTTGATGGACTCTTCGCGGTCGCGACGCGACTGTTCGTTTAAGGCCGACAGCGCTTCGTTGAGTGCGGACTGCACAACGCCTTGCACGGATGACGCGAGGTCGGTAGACGTGGTGGATGCAGAATCTTGCTGCACGGTTTTGTTACGAAGTGCGAGAAACAGAATTGCGGCACCAATGGCGAGGCCTAGGGCCAGGGGGAGAAGGAAGTCCATTAACTGATGGTACCGAAGGGCTGTACTGCGGTATCGCGGCTAGTCGCGCGGGTGGTGGCAGGCCACGAACTGGCCTTGCGCAACTTCACGCAACTGTGGCTCTTCAGACGCGCACAAGTCGGTGGCGGCTGGGCAGCGTGTGCGGAAGCGACAACCCGATGGGGGGTTGGTTGGCGATGGTGGTTCGCCTTGCAGGATGGCGCGACGGTTCTTGATCGTTGGGTCTGGAATGGGTACAGAGCTAACGAGAGCATGCGTGTAGTGGTGGCGAGGCTTTTCGCTCAGTTCGTCCGGCGTGGATACTTCGCAGACCTTGCCCAAGTACATCACCACGATGCGGTCGCTAATTGCGCGCACCACGGAAAGGTCGTGGGAGATAAACAAAAGCGAGAGGCCGTAGCGCTCTTTCATTTCCTGCAAGATGTTCAGGATTTGTGCCTGGATGCTGACGTCCAAAGAAGAAACTGGCTCGTCGCACACCAACAGCTTCGGTTCAATTGCCAATGCTCGCGCAATGCTGATGCGTTGGCATTGACCACCAGAGAACTCGGTTGGTTTGCGGTCGCCAACCACTTCTGGGTCGAGGCCGACGGAGCGAAGCAAGTCGTTTACTTTGTTCTTGCGCTCTTCGGGCGTGCCGCGTCCCCAAACTTTGAGTGGTTGCTCTACGAGTGCGCTTACTTTCATGTGTGGGTCGAGCGAGCTGATCGAGTCTTGAAAGATCATCTGCGCTTGTGGGCGAACTTTGCGAAGTTCTTCACCCTTTAGCTTGGTGATGTCGCTTCCATTGAGCAGCACATTTCCGGATGCTGTTTCGATCAGTTGGAGGATGCCCTTGGCCAACGTGGATTTGCCACAGCCAGATTCGCCAACAACCGACAATGTCTCACCTGGGATGATGTCGAGGCTTACGCCCGAGACTGCCTGAACTTTTTCGCCACCTTGCGACTTGTATTCAACAACCAGGTCGTCAACGCGAAGGATCGCGGTGCCCTCTGCGCGCATGTGTGCTTTGCCGGTGCCCGCCATGATTACTTGCCTCCAATTGGGAAGAAGCAGCGGTACATATGCCCGTTACCTGCATCGGTCAATTCTGGATGCTCGGTTCGACACTTGTCGGTTGCGTAACGGCATCGTGGCGCAAAGCCGCAACCAGTGCGTGCAGCAATTGGGTCTGGTGGGCTTCCTGGGATTGTTGGAAGGCGGTCGCCGCGCTTTCGGTCGAGCCTCGGAATGGATTCCATCAGAGCCTCGGTGTAAGGCATCTTTGTGTTTGCAAACAAGTCTGGTGTGGAGGCCATCTCCACAATCTCGCCGCCGTACATCACGGCGATCTTGTCGGTGTGGCCGGCCACTACACCAAGGTCGTGGGTAACAATAACCATGGCCATACCCAGCCGCTCGCGCAGTTCGCTCAACAGTTCCAGCACTTGGGCCTGCACGGTCACGTCGAGCGCGGTGGTGGGTTCGTCGGCGAACAGCAGCTCTGGCTCGCAAGCAATAGCCATAGCGATCATGACGCGTTGGCGCATACCACCAGAAAGTTGATGCGGGTACTTCTGTATTGCTTTTTCAGGTTCCGGCATTTTTACGAGAGCAAGTAGTTCTAGCGTGCGCTTGGCGGCCTCGTCTTTGCTCATGTTCATGCGCTTCACCAGCGACTCGGCAAACTGCGAGCCAACTTTGCGCACTGGGTTGAGTGCGGTCATTGGGTCTTGGAAGATCATTGCAATGCGAAGGCCCCAAAAGTTTCTGATCTGCTCGTTGGACAGCGTGAGCAGTTCTTCGCCCTCAATCTTTACGCTGCCCGAGCGATGCACTTTTCTGCCGCGGAGTAAACCCATTGCGGCGCGCGACATAACAGTTTTTCCCGAACCAGATTCGCCCACGATGCCGACGCTTTCGCCTTTGCGAATAGAGAGCGAAACGCCACGAACTGCCTGCAAAGGGCCGCGTTTGGTATCAAACGTGATCTGTAGATTGTCGACTTCAAAGAGTTCGCTCATATTCGCGACTCTCTTCCGTCAATCTTGGAGCGGTAGTAGTCGCCGAAATAGTTCAGGGCCATAACCGTGAGCGCAATTGCTGCGGCTGGAAGCAGCGTGGTGTGCGGAATCATCGAAATATCACCGCGGTTTTTTGCCAGGATGCTGCCCCAGCTTTCGCCAGGGTTGGTGCCGACGCCCAAGATGGCGAGGCCGCCTTCGACCACGATGACCACACCAGAAGCCAAGAACGCCACCGACATCATTTGTGGAACAACGTTAGGAACAATGTGATTCCAGAGAATTGCACGCTTTTTCATGCCGAGTGACTCGGCAACAAGTACGAAATCGCGTCCAGTCCACGACAGCGCAGACGAACGCGCAAGCCGGCCCAACACGGGAATGATGACGAATGTGAGTGACAAGATGAGCACCAATACTCGCGGCATGCCAGCACTCGGGTCGAATGGATCGGGGCTTGCAAACACGGCAACCATTGCCAGCACCA
>CAZNBF010000120.1:0-3359 GCA_964571325.1 uncultured Acidimicrobium sp. | reverse complement strand
CGCTTGTCGTGCCGGCGTTTTCCTCCTATGCAGTTGCGCTTGCACCGCCGCAACAGCAGGCGCTTATTCGATATAGCAAACAACTTCGTTCGGGCGACACCGTGCGTTGCGTTGCCTATTCCGAGCCAAACCCATTTGGCGTGGTCACGCGCATCAGTGCCAAGCGCGCGCAGGCAGTGTGCGCGTTTCTTGCCCTTAGGGTGCCGGGCGTGCGCACCGCATGGTCTGCGCAGATGGGCCCAACCACGGGCATCAGCGCAGCTTCGGCAACCCTTACAGGGCAGGCAAAAGCAACCAATTTGGCGCGGCGCGTGGTGGTTACGGCAACGCTGGGCTCGTAGCCAGGAGGGGTTGCCGAATGGCATTTGGGCTGACACACTGAAGGACGTGTTCACCTTGATCGGCTTTTCATCACGCAATAGCGAAGTAGTAGTAGTAGTTCAGTAGGCACACCGGCCCTTGCCGCGTGTGCCTAAGCCTCCCAGATGGGGGGCTTTTTTTATCCCCAAAAACAGACCAAACCGGAGACAGAAAATGACATCCATTAGGAAGTCGAATAACCATAAAGAGGGCGAAAAGATCACCGGCGCGCAGGCGCTCATTCGCGGCTTGGAAATGGAAAACGTGGAAGTGATGTTTGGTTTGCCGGGCGGTTGCATCTTGCCCGCGTACGACCCATTGATCGAGTCGTCTATTCGCCACATCTTGGTTCGTCACGAACAAGGTGCAGGACACATGGCCGAGGGTTACGCACATGTCACGGGTCGGCCAGGTGTTGCCATGGTGACAAGTGGTCCCGCAGCAACCAACATGGTTACGCCGTTGTGCGACGCTTATATGGACTCCATTCCGATGGTTGCCATCACGGGCCAAGTTGGCACGAGTGCAATTGGCACCGACGCATTCCAAGAGTGCGACACCGTTGGCATTACGCGCAGCATCACGAAGCACAACGACTTGGTCATGAGTGCCGAGGATTTGCCAATGGCAATTCGTCAGGCGTTTCATATCGCAACCACTGGTCGTCCGGGCCCAGTGCTCATCGACGTGCCGAAAGATGTTTTGCAAAACACCATGAGTTGGAACTGGCCATCGCAAGACGAAGTTGAAGATTCGTTGCCTGGTTACAAACCAAACACAAAGGGTCATGCACGCATGATCAAAGAAGCCGCGCACCTCATCTTGCGCGCCGAAAAACCAATTCTGTATGTCGGTGGCGGTGTATTGAAAGCGCGTGCAGCATCTGCGTTGCGCGAACTTGCCGAGATGCTGCAGATTCCTGTTGTAACAACATTGATGGCTCGCGGTGCATTCCCCGACAATCATCCGTTGTGTTTAGGAATGCCGGGCATGCACGGAACGGCAACTGCAATCACTGCAATGCAAAAGAGCGACTTGCTGATTGCTCTTGGCGCACGTTTCGACGACCGTGTTACTGGCCGCGTGAATTCGTTTGCTCCTGATGCAAAGATCATTCACGTCGATATCGACCCGGCCGAGCAAGGCAAAGTACGCAAGCCAGACGTGCCAATTGTTGGTGACTGTCGTTTGGTGATTGAAGCCATGATCGAAGCACTGAGGGATTTGATGCAAGGTGGCGAGAAGCAGGCAGATCTCACCGCATGGCGCAGCCGTGTCAGCGGTTGGCGCGAACAGTTTCCGTTGGCGTACGAACCAAGCGAGCCCGGCGAAGCATTGAAGCCGCAGTTCTGTCTAGAGAAATTGCGCGACGCAGCACCGGAAGGCACCATCCTTGTTTCGGGCGTTGGTCAGCACCAGATGTGGTCCAGCCAATACTGGAGTTTCAACGAGCCATACACGTGGGTGAACTCGGGCGGCTTGGGCACCATGGGCTTTTCCATTCCTGCAGCAATCGGCGCAAAAGTTGGCCGCCCCGACAAGACGGTGTGGGCAATCGACGGCGACGGCTGTTTCCAAATGACAGCGCAAGAGTTGGTGACCGCATCTCTCGAGCGAATCCCCATCAAGGTGGGCATCTTGAATAACTCGTATTTGGGAATGGTTCGCCAGTGGCAAGAGATGTTCTACGAAGAGCGATACAGCGAGGTCTACTTGTCGCCAGATCTGCCCGACTTTGTGAAGTGGGCAGAAGCCATGGGCTGCGTTGGCATTCGTGTCGACGACCCAAGCGAAGTGGAGTCGGCAATCGATCGAGCCAACTCGATCAATGATCGTCCCGTTGTTGTCGACTTCCGTGTCGATGCACGCGAGAAGGTGTTTCCAATGGTTGCCGCTGGCCAAAGCAACGACGACGTGTTGTTGCCTCCGATGCAATCTTCGAGAAGGGAGTTTTTGCGATGAGCAACAAGGTCAATCCTTACGGCAGTGCGCCGACTCACCACATGTTGTCGGTGCTCGTACAAAACCGACCAGGCGTGCTTGCACGCGTGGCGTCGCTGTTCGCACGACGCGGCTACAACATCTATTCGCTGGCCGTAGCGCCAACCGAACAAGACGATTTCAGCCGCATCACCATCGTTGTCGATGTGGAGTCGGCACCGCTCGAGCAAATTGTCAAGCAGTTGTTCAAACTGATTGAAGTGGTGCGCATCTCCGAACTGAGCCCAAGCCAGGCGGTAGAGCGCGAATTGATGGTGGCTACTGTTCGGGCATCTGCCAAAGAGCGAGGCGATGTCGTTGAACTCACCAATGTCTTTGAGGGCAAGATCCTGTCGGTTGGCGCCGATGCGGTCATTGTTTCCCTGGACGGCAGCCCAGAAAAATTGGACGATTTTGCCGAATTGCTGCGACAATATGGAATCATCGAATCGCAACGAACAGGGCGCGTCGCGCTTCCAAAACTCGATCGAGTCGTTAAGACATCAACAAGCAAGGGGAAGGCAAGCTAATGGCAGCAAACATTTATTACGAGAAAGATGCCGATCCGGCGCTCATTCGCTCCAAGAAAGTGGCCATCATTGGTTACGGTTCGCAGGGCCATGCACATGCGCTCAACTTGAAAGAGTCTGGCGTTGATGTAGTGGTTGGCTTGCGCGACGGTTCGTCGTCGAAGGCAAAAGCCGAAGCCGCTGGCCTCAAGGTGATGAGCATTGCCGATGCTGCGAAGTATGCCGACTTGATCATGATCCTTGCTCCAGACACCGAGCAGAAGAAGATCTACGAAGAAAGCATCGAGCCAAACCTTGTTGATGGCAAGGCAATTGCATTCGCACACGGTTTCAACATTCGTTACGAGCGCATTCACCCACCAAAGGGTGTTGACGTCATCATGATGGCTCCAAAGGGCCCTGGTCACTTGGTGCGCCGCACCTACACCGAAGGTGGCGGAGTTCCAGCGTTGATTGCTGTGCATCAAGACGCAACGGGCAAGGCCAAAG
>CAZNBF010000119.1:1303-3369 GCA_964571325.1 uncultured Acidimicrobium sp. | reverse complement strand
TCGGTGCCGATGTAGTTGTGTCCAAGTTGCAGCGCTTCACGCAGCGATAGCTCGAGCACTTTCTTGGCGCGCGGAGTAAATGGAATGTGACCAGATGGCGACGAACCGCCTTGACCGATGATCTCTTCTACTTGCGCGCGCACTGCCTCGAGCGAGATGTTGAGCGACTCGAGTGCTTTGGCTGCGACGCCTTCGCCTTCATGAATGAGGCCGAGCAAAATGTGCTCCGTGCCGATGTATGAATGATTGAGTAAACGAGCCTCTTCTTGAGCCAGTACTACGACCCTGCGAGCCCTATCTGTAAACCGTTCGAACACTTGGCAGACCGCCTTTTTTCACGTGTAGATGAATATTGCGAACCTTTTGGAAAGTGTATCCGTGGCAGGCAGCCCCTTTGCGGTGTGACTGTCGGCGCTTCGTTCGCCATTTCACAAGCCAAAATGCCTAGCCTTACGGAATGGCACTTGCCTCACCCCTCCTCGAGTTGCCGCTCATGGATGCCGACCGCGACCGCGTGGAATCGGCGCTGCTCACCTCGGTGCGCACCCGCGACGCGTACCTCACGGAAATCGCCTCGCACCTCATTGTTGCGGGCGGAAAACGCCTGCGCCCAGTGATGACAATTGCAGCGGCCCAAGTGGGCAGCAACGTACCCGTGTCCGACAATGTCATTTTGGGTGGCATCTCGTGCGAACTAGTGCACCTCGGTTCGTTGTACCACGACGATGTGATGGACGAAGGCACCACACGCCGCGGTGTCGAGACCGTGAATGCAAAGTGGGGCAACCTGCAAGCAATTTTGGCCGGCGATTTCTTGCTCAGCCGTGCCTCAGAAATTGCCGCCTCGCTTGGCAACGACATTGCTGGCTTGTTGGCGCGCACCATTGGCCAACTATGTGAAGGACAAATCGAAGAGTTGCGCCACACCTACGACTTGTCGCGCACCGTGCCGTCGTACCTTGTCAGCATCGAAGGCAAAACCGCCTCACTGTTTTCAACTTCTGCCCGCATTGGTTCCATCGTTGCTGGCCACGATGCAACAACCATCGACGCGCTCACCAATTACGGCACGTCGTTCGGCATGGTCTTCCAAATTGTGGACGACTTGCTCGACATCATGGCAACCGACGAAGAACTTGGCAAGCCCGCCGGCCACGACATGGAAGAAGGCGTGTACACGCTGCCCGTGTTGCTCACACTTGCAGAAGGCGACGCCACCGCCGACCAACTTCGTGCACTACTTGGCAAACCACTCTCGCAAGACGAGCGCGCACATGCGTTGGCGTTAGTGCGCGCGCACCCGGGTGTGCAAAGTGCAATTGATAGCGCCCGCAACTATGTGCAGATGGCCGAGGCCGAGTGCAATCGCATGCCGCAAGGCGCGGCTACCGATGCATTGCGCAATGCGCCTGGCGCGTTGCTCGCTTCAGTTATTCGCTAAGCGCTTTCGCTGCGGCAAGGCCCGACAACGCAGCGCCTTCCACCTTTGGCCCACCAAAGGCGTCACCCGCTAACACCAACTGCTCGGTGTGCCAACAGCGGTCGGGCCAAATGGTCGCGGGTGTCGCAAAACGCCAACGTTTCACTTGGCATTCCACAATGTTTGCCGTGCCAAGCCATGGCTTTGCTCGCTCGATCAACATCGTATGAATTTCGTCTGGCGGGTAATCCCAGTACTGCAAACTAAATGCATTGTTCGCGTTCAGCGTTATTGCGGGCGTTTCCGACAAGCCCTTTGCCTGATTGTCGGCGACAAACGAAAACGTATCGTCTGGGTCTTGTATGCCACCGGGCGTTGCAACATTTGGTGGTGCATCAAGCGTGGCCAGCAACCCAAGTGTGCGGTGATATTCGGTTGCCAACAATTCTTCTGGTGGCTGCACGTTTGCGGTTACCAACAGTGCATAAGCCTGCGGTATTGGGCACGTCACAATAAGTGAGTCTGCATCAATGAACGAACCATCATCAATTTTTAGGCGCCAGGCAGTTGTAGCGCCGCGCTCGATTGCAAACGCAAGCGTGTTGCAGCGCACCTCCAGCGATGTTGCCAGGTGCTTGGCAATTGC
>CAZNBF010000119.1:0-1203 GCA_964571325.1 uncultured Acidimicrobium sp. | reverse complement strand
TTGTGGCCTTGCGCTTGCAACGACTGCGCCGCCATTAACCCCGAGAGCCCGGCACCAATTACAACGACGTTCATCGAGCTATAGACAGTGCGCGTGCTGCTTCCGACCGATGCAAGAAGTCGATCAGGATGCCATTGAAGGTGCTTGCGTGCTCAAACATCAAACCATGTGCCGCACCCGAGATAACAACAAGCTCGGCATGCGCAATGCGCTCGGCCAATTCTTCCGAATCGCCGCGCGGCGTCAGCACGTCTTGGTTGCCAACCACAATCAACGTTGGGGCAGTAATCGTCGATAATGCATCAACCATTGCTTCGTCGGTGTCCAAAATTGCATTGACTTGGGCAACAAATGACTGTCGCGGGCGAAGCACGGAGAGCGGCCCCATCCAACCCATTGCGGGAAGCAAGCGCCTAAACGACCTTGGGCTCATTACCCACGGCGCGGTGTGCTTGCCCAGCGCCAAGAGCCCATCGTTTTGCGCCGTTGTTGCCCACGACTGCAACAACTCGTGACGCCACGGGTGGTTTCTGCACGCGGTGCACACCAACGACAACGAGCGAACCCGTTCGGGGTATTTCACCGCAATGATCTGGCTGATTACGCCACCCATCGATGCGCCAACGATGTGCGCGTCTTCGATGCCTGCGGCGTCCAGCACCGCAATTGCATCGTCGGCCATTTGTTCAAGCGTGAATGCAGTTGTTGGTTTGTCGCTTCGCCCCGCACCGCGGTTGTCGAGCGCAATAATGCGAAAGCGCGTTGCCATTGCTGCGCGCTGCAAGTTCCAGCCGTTTTTGCTGGCGCCCAAGCCCTGAATCATCAGCACCGGCGTGGCACCTGGCCTGCCCGTCACTTCGTAGTGAATGCGCGTGTTATCGGCGGTGGTTACAAACGGCATCGTTACGCAACCTGTTTTTGCGGCGCAATCCGAATGACGCTTGGCCACTCGTACAACGAATTGATCACCTCATGGGTGGAGTACTCGGGCACAAAGTTCAGCAGCTCTTCTGTTCGCCCTGGTTGTGCAGAGCGTCCGTGCATCAGCAACTGCACGATGTGGTCAGGCATTGGCGCACCAGCAAGCCCCGACAACGACTTTGCAAACCACCACGCTGGGCCAATCGTTGGCAACGTAATGCGTCGGCCAATTGATGCAGCCTGAGGAATAGAAATCGAACCCGGTGCAACAACATTGATTGC
>CAZNBF010000118.1:0-3444 GCA_964571325.1 uncultured Acidimicrobium sp. | reverse complement strand
GTGTAGTCATCGAGCGCGTATGCCGACAAGTCTTTGCCGTAGCCCGACTTCTTGTAACCACCGTGCGGCATTTCGGCCACCATCGGGATGTGCGTGTTGACCCAGACGCAGCCGAAGTCGAGATTTTTTGTCATGCGCATTGCACGGCCTAAGTCCCGGGTCCATACCGATGAGGCAAGTGCATACTCGACACCGTTAGCCCACTTCAAGGCTTCGGCTTCATCGGAGAACTTCTGCACAGTAATTACCGGAGCGAACATTTCGTCTTGAATCATCTCGTCGTTCTGCTTCAAGTCGCATACGACAGTTGGTTCGAAGAAATATCCATCGCTTCCAATCTGCGAACCGCCAGTGGTGACCTTTGCGTGCTTTGGCACACGATCGATAAAGCCCTTTACCTTGCTCAAGTGCGAGCCGTTATTTAGCGGCCCGTACAGCACGTCGTCGCCAGGCTTACCCGTTTTAGTTTTCTTTGCAGCCTCGGTAAGTGCGTCCACGAAGTCGCCATAAATTTTCGGCCCAGCAATGACGCGTGTAGCCGCCGTGCAGTCTTGCCCGGCATTGAAATAGCCGGTCATTGCAATCGTTTCAACAGCAAGTTCGATATCGGCATCGTCGAAGATAACGACCGGAGCTTTGCCGCCAAGTTCGAGGTGGACACGCTTGAGGCTTTTTGCAGCATCTCCAGCTACCTCCATACCTGCACGGACAGAACCCGTGATTGAAACCATGCCAGGTGTTTCATGCACAACCATGCTTCGGCCAGTGTCGCGATCGCCACAGATGACGTTGAGTACACCCGGAGGCAATACTTCGCCAATCAATTTTGCAATCAGCGCTGTTGAAGCCGGAGTTGTGTCACTTGGCTTCAGCACTGTTGTGTTACCAGCAGCGATTGCGGGAATGAACTTCCAAACGCCCATCATTAACGGGTAGTTCCATGGCGCAACTTGTGCGCAGACACCGATTGGCTCGCGGCGAATGTACGAAGTAAAGCCCGACATGTATTCGCCTGCACTCTTGCCTTCGAGCATGCGCGCAGCACCGGCAAAGAAACGGATTTGGTCCATCATTGGCGGAACTTCTTCACTGAATGTGATGGCTCGTGGCTTGCCCGTGTTTTCGATTTCAGTTTCGATCAACTCATTCATATTGGCTTCCATGACGTCGGCAATGTCATTGATCGCCTTCTGGCGCACTGAAGGAGTGCTGTTCTTCCACGAGTCGAAGGCGTCGGCCGCGGCCTTCATTGCGGAGTCGACATCTGCAGGCCCCGACAACGCTGCGGTGGCATATTGCTTGCCGGTTACCGGGTCGATTACTGGGGTTGTGCGGCCATCCTGGGCGGCGACTTCTTTACCGTTGATGTAGTTATTGAACGATTTCATAGTGCAACACTAACCAGTCTCCACATGGGCTAGACAAGATGCATGCAACCAGCCATTTCTACCGTCGGAGTCCCCAAAGAAGTAAAGACGCTAGAGGGTCGCGTATCCCTCACCCCGGACGGTGTGAGGGAATTTGAACGGCTGGGGGTTCAGGTATTTGTTGAGACGAACGCCGGCGAAGGCGCATCCATCACCGACGCAGAATACGTAGCCGCTGGCGCCACCATCGTGCCGACAGCCGCAGATGCTTGGAGCCAGCAGATGGTGGTCAAGGTGAAAGAGCCCAAGGCTGAAGAGTTTGCATTTCTGCGACCCGACCTGACGCTATTCACGTACCTGCATTTGTCGGCTTACCCCCAGGTTGCTGCAGCTCTGCAGAAAGCAAAGACCACATCGATCGCTTATGAAACCGTGCAGATGGATGATGGCTCGCTTCCACTTCTTGCTCCGATGAGTGAAATTGCGGGACGACTCGCAACACAAGCGGGAGCACGTTTCTTGGAGCGCCCTCAAGGCGGCCGCGGCGTATTAATGGGTGGTGCACCAGGTGTGAAGCCCGCAAAGGTAGTCGTCATCGGCGCAGGCAATGTTGGGTACAACGCCGCATGGATTGCTGCCGGCATGCAGGCCGAAGTGGTGATCCTCGACAAGAACCTCGATCGGCTGCGTTACATCGAACAGATTTGCATTGGGCGTACCACAACCCTTGCGTCTAATCGTGGTGCGATAGAACGTTCACTTGTTGATGCCGACCTCGTGATTGGTGCGGTTCTGATCGCTGGAGCAAAAGCCCCGATCGTGGTGAGCGAAGACATGGTTAAAACGATGAAACCCGGCTCGGTCATTGTTGACGTTGCGGTAGACCAAGGCGGCTGCATCGAGACCACGCACGAAACGACGCACACCGACCCGGTTTATATAAAACATGGCGTTGTGCACTACGCGGTAGGAAACATGCCAGGGGCTGTGCCTAACACCAGCACATACGCATTAACTAACGCCACACTGCCCTATCAAATCGAAATAGCTCGATACGGAGCCCGCGATGCGGCTATTCGCAATAATGCAATTCGACTGGGCGTGAATACGGTTGGTGGTGCGATAACGAGCGAGGCTGTTGCAAACGAATTGCAAGCTAAATATGTAGACGCGCTCGTTGCCTTACAGGGCTAGTCGCAACACGAATCTCGCCAGCCGCACGAACCACATTTGTAATGTGCGTGCTCTGGGTGCAGCGAAGAACCGCAATGCGGGCACTCGCTAAAAATGCCGCGCCGAGAATCGCATGCATCTGGCTGGCTGGTTGTAGCGTGATTCGGTAATTCTTGTTGGGTTGTCTGCTGCATTGCCGACAGTCTTGCCTATTTCTATGACCGACACCAGCACCCCCTCCGACGACAACCCGCACAAGGCGGGAACCGTTCGCGCGGCACTTGCATCCCGCGATTTTCGCCTTGTTTGGTACGGAGCATTCGCATCCAACATCGGAACATGGATGCAAAACGTGGTGTTGCCCGCATACATCTACCACCGCACAGGCAAAGCCTCGCTTGTGGGTTTGCTCATTTTCGCGCAGCTTGGCCCGTTGCTCTTCCTGTCAATCCCCGCTGGTGTTTTGGCCGACAAGTTCGAGCGCCGCAAATGGTTGATTTCGATGCAGATTGTTCAACTTATTTTTTCTTGCGCGCTGGCAGTCCTTGCTCTTGGGACGCCGGCCGTATGGATGCTGTTCCTCGCCGCGCTTGGCGTTGGTATTGGCAATGCAATGAACGCGCCTGCTTGGTCGGCAATGTTGCCGTCGCTCGTTCGTCCCGAGGATTTATCTGGCGCGCTCGCGCTCAACAGCACCGTCATTAACGGCTCGCGAGTTATCGGACCAATAATCGTCGCCGTCTTTTCGCAATGGGGTGCAACAACGGCGCAATTCTTTTTTGTAAACGCAGCAACTTATCTTTTCGTGATCGTCGCACTGCTCAGCGTCAATATCCCCACCTTCGTTCCCGACCCAACGAAAGGCTGGCGTCGATTTACACGCGGCTTGGCAATTGCGCGACAT
>CAZNBF010000117.1:0-3455 GCA_964571325.1 uncultured Acidimicrobium sp. | reverse complement strand
TTTCGCAACGCGTATCTGATGGGTGCGCAAGAACTGCGCAAAGGCCCACCACCTGCACCGAAATCAGTGAATGTGCGAGCACGCAGCATGATCCGCGCAATGACCATCGATCAACTGTTCGACACACTTGCAGTGCGCGTGATGTCGGAGCAGGTTGGTGGCATCAACTTGTGCGTCAACTGGACATTTACCGACCTCGCCAACACGTCCGACCACAAGTGGGTACAGGGGCTGTCCAACCGCACCATGTTTGCTCACTGTGGCCGCCACGAAGCAACCGCTGCTGCTTCGATCGTTACCACCCGTGCAACGTTGTTGGAAGTAATTGCCCAGACAACGACAATCCCCGACGAGATGACTGCGGGCAACCTTTCGATTGATGGTGACGCCGGGGCATTGATCACCATCTTCGGCAACCTAGACAAATTCACCCCGGGCTTCGCAATCGTCGAGCCATAACCGATGTATTCGGTGCTCGACCCCGCGGTCTAGGGTTTGTGGCTGTGGGGGCACAAGCACAACACCGTGGGCTCAGTGCGGATTACTTGACGGGTGCGCTTTCCAAAGAAAGTGGCGGCTCTGCTCTGCGGATTGAGTCGGTGAAACCAATTGGCACGGGGCAAATGGCCGAGAGCTATCGCGTCACCTTCGCGCCTGGAACGCACGGCCAACTGAGCAACAGTGTGGTGGTCAAAGTTCCGTCACAAAGCGAGAGCAGCCGCGGCGCAAGCCGAGTTACCCGTTGCTACGAACTGGAGACAAGTTTCTACGCCACTTTGAAGTCCAAAGTTGGGGTGCACGCGCCAGATTGTTTGCATGTTTGGTACGACGCCACGGATGACGACTTCGTTCTGGTGCTCGAAGACATTATCGACGCCGCCCAAGGCGACCAGTTGCAAGGCGCAACGATGGAGCAAGCAAGTGCGGCCGTGCAACAGCTTGTTGCGTTGCACGCCTCGTTGTGGGATTCGCCGGTGCTCGACACCATCACGTGGGCCAATAGACACAGCTTCGAAGGCGCAGCCGGCACGCGTGATCTACTGCGCAAAGTGTTCGACGGCTTCGCGCTTCGGTTCGCCGACTTGGTTCAGCCAGAAGTGATGCAACTAGGGAAGAAGTTTGTACAACAAATCGATGGTTACGACGCAGCGTTCCCCAAAAACCACACCATCATCCACCGCGACTTTCGTTTAGATAATTTGTTGTTCAGTGCAACAGACCCCTCGAGTGTGAAAGTGGTCGACTGGCAAACTGTTGCCATCGGCCCTGGTGCTTTAGATCTTGGATACTTCATCGGCGCAAGCTTTCCTACCGAGCAACGTCGCGAATGCGAGGAGCAACTTGTTCGTCAATATCACGAAGGCATCACACACGCTGGAGTGCAACTGACTTGGCAGGATCTGTGGGATCAATACCGTCTGTTTGCCACATCGGGTTACATCATGGCAATTGTTGCCTCGATGTTGGTCAAGCAAACCGAACGCGGTGACGCAATGTTTGCAGCAATGGCAAACCGCCACGGTCAACAAATGCTCGACTTAAACACCATCGAACTATTTCACTAGGAGAAAACAATGGCACGATTCACCGCTCTCGACGAACGTTTCGCACATCAAATCCCAGAACCATTTCCCAACACTGTGCACTTTCATGCCGACTGGCGCGAAAGCCTCTTCTTCGTCATGCACATGCGCGACCGACCAAGCGATGTCTTGATTCTGACGCTGGCGCATTTTCCTGCGCGCAATGAAATGGATTCGCTGCAGTTAGGTCGGGTGGGCGAATCGCCAATCATGGCTCGACACTCCCGTCATGTAGACGGCGACCAGGACGACTTCCGTGTTGGACCAATCACCATCGACGTCGTTGAACCACTAAAGAAAGTGCATCTCGTTGCTGCACCCTCGGAGGCAACGCCTGTTGCGCTCGACGTCACCTTCACCGCCCGTACCGCGCCGTATCAATTACGCCGAGGCTCGATGAAGGCAGGCTTCGAATTGATTTGGGATCAGTCGCACATGTTTCAAAGCGGCACCTATAACGGCACTTACACGCATCAAGGAACCACGTACACCATCGATAACTGGTGGGGTCAGCGCGATCATTCGTGGGGCGTTCGCGCACATGCTCGTTGCCCGATGTGGATGTGGACGCCGATCCAACTAGAAGAAGGTTTTCTGCAGGTGTGGCATTGGGAGTACCCAAATGGTGCTCGCGTGTACACCGATGGTTGCTTCGCACCAGTTGGCGGTGGCGAGCCAATTCCAGTAATCGATTTTCAACACGATTTGCAGTGGTTGGGCGCAAAGGGCGAAACCGTTTCGTACGAACAATTCGGTGATGAAGTTCATGGCCTTGCGGGCCGTCTCACGTTCACGCTTGAAGGTGGGCGAGTGATCACGGTAGATGCCACTGGTCGTTGGGCACAGCGTTACAGCGGCATTGCCATGCGACAACCCAACACCCTCGGAGGCGGGCTCAGCGAAATGCAAATCACCACATCTGATGGGCAAAAGGGAACCGCCATCTACGAGCTCACCGGCCAATTTCACCACCGCTATTTCCCAGTCGCACGGGGAACCAACTTCCCTCAGTGATTTCAGCGCCTCAACGAGGCGAATTACCATAGGCGTAACGAAACGGAGCATCGAGATGAACACCGAAATGATGAACAAAGCAAAAAGCGGCAAGGGTTTTATTGCAGCACTAGACCAAAGCGGCGGCAGTACCCCTAAGGCACTTCAGCTGTACGGCATCGAAGCATCCGAGTATTCGGGTGATGAGCAGATGTACGACCTCATCCATGCCATGCGCACCCGGATCATCAAAAGTTCCGCCTTCTCTGGCGAGCGAGTGATCGGCGCAATCTTGTTCGAGATGACAATGGACCGCACCATCGACGGCAAAGGTGCAGCCGAGTTCCTCTGGGAGAACAAAGGCGTAGTTCCATTTCTTAAAATTGACAAAGGTTTGGCCGACGAGCAAGACGGCGTGCAAGTGATGAAGCCAATGCCCGAACTTGATGCATTGCTGAACAAAGCAAAGACACACAACGTGTTCGGAACCAAAATGCGTTCCGTCATCAAGCTTGCTAACGAAAAAGGAATCAACGCAGTCGTTGCTCAGCAATTTGAAGTTGGTAAGCAGATCATTGCCGCAGGCCTTGTTCCCATCATCGAGCCAGAAGTAGATATCAAGAGCCCGCAGAAAGCCGAGGCAGAAGTATTGCTGAAGGCCGCAATCCTCAAAGAGTTGAACGCGCTCTCGTCCGATCAAAACGTGATGTTGAAACTCACGTTGCCAAACGTTGCTGGTTTCTTCGACGAACTAGTGCAACACCCGCGCGTGGTTCGCGTGGTTGCGCTTTCCGGTGGCTACAGCAGGGAAGAAGCAAACAAGCACTTGGCAAGCAACAAGGGTGTCATCGCAAGTTTCTCCCGCGCACTTACCGAGGG
>CAZNBF010000116.1:0-3465 GCA_964571325.1 uncultured Acidimicrobium sp. | reverse complement strand
ACACATTTTTATCGCACTGCGCGATTGGGCGAAGGTGCAACACTCGATCAGGTCACGAGCGAAATTGCGTCCGCATGGGATATTGGTGTCCGACTCGTACCTATGACGAATGACCGCGTAAGGACAATTGTTACCCTGGCGCAAGATTGTTCGGCAGGGCCCGAAGGAACCGAGATCAGTTTCCAAGAATACTTCGTACAACATCGTCATGCGGTTTCGATCTCGAATGTTCGATTTGAGGGTGCAGAATCTGCGAGGCCTCTGGGCTTGGAGATTTTGCGGGATTCCGAAGCCATCATCATCGCACCGTCTAACCCCCTTGTCTCCATCGCTCCACTCCGCGCATTGAGTGGCGTGGATGAAGCACTTATCAAGCGCCGCAGTTCGGTGGTGGCAATTTCGCCGATTGTCGCTGGCGCAGCGCTAAAAGGCCCGGCCGACCGATTGATGACCGAACTCGGTCATGATGCCAGCGTGGTTGGTGTTGCCCGGCTGTATTCACCAATCTGTTCCACCCTGATCATCGACGCAGCCGACGAGCATCTTGCGTCGGCAGTTGAGGCAGAAGGGATGCGTTGCGTTGTCACGAATACGATTATGAGCACACCCGAAATTTCGGAACAGCTTGCAAAAACAGCATTGGAGTGTGCGTCATGAACAAATTGACTGCTTGGGGTATCGAGGGAATCGGCGAAGTTGTTCCGGGCGACCAAGTGGGCGACATCGTCGTTGATGCTTGCAGCGGTGAGCCGAATGGCCCATTGCAAAACTTCGACGTGATCGTTGTTACTCAGAAGATTGTTTCGAAGGCTGAAGGTCGGCTCGTTGCAATAGATCCTGACGACCCCGTCAGCCACAAACAACTAGTCGAGGACGAAGCGGTACGCATTGTGCGGCGTCGCGGAGACCTTATTATCACCGAAACAAAACACGGCTTTGTTTGCGCCAACAGCGGCATCGATCTCTCTAACGTAGAACGCGGCTACGCCGCACTTCTACCGATTGACAGCGACCGCTCGGCGCGCCGAGTTCGCGACATCGTAAAAGCGCGTCTTGGTATTGATGTTGGTGTCATCGTTAGCGACACATTCGGCAGGCCGTGGCGAAACGGACTCACCGACGTAGCCATTGGTGTAGCAGGAATTGCAGGAGTGCTTGATCTGCGTGGCACCCCAGATGCATTGGGCCGCGTGATGCAAGTAACTGAGGTGGCAATTGCCGACGAACTTGCGAGCACTGCCGAACTCGTGATGGGCAAATCCAACGGAATTCCCGTTGCGGTAATTCGCGGGGTTGACCCAAGTTGGTTTCGCGATTCTTCAATGCGAGAAATAGTTCGCCCCGCCCAAGAAGACTTGTTTCGCTAAGGGTTTTTCTTCCTCGCAAAAATCTCTTTATACACCGAGAGCCCATCAGTCAGCGACGTCCAGTGCGACCACCCAAGTTGAATCTTGGCGCGCGTCGGCGATACCGCTATTCGTGAAATATCGTGTGGCCTGCGCGCCACCTTTTTCGCTTTCAGCGTTGTGCCCGCGCCTATTTGTTTCCACAATTCTTCAATAGTTGTTTGGATTCCAGTCCCAATATTGATGACGAGGCCGCCACCCTTGCTGATGGAGCGCACTAGCGCATCCACGGCGTCGTCGATGTACAGGAAATCCCGTGTCTCCTTACCGTTTCCGTAAATCTCTGGGTCTTCGTTGCGGATAATCGCCGATGCAAACGCAGCCACAACACCGTCTTGTCCGCGTTGCCGCAAACCATAAATATTTGTTGTCGCCAACACCGTGAACTCGATGCCGTGAGTCTCCCGATATACGCCAAGTAGATCGACCAACGTTTGCGCCATCACATGCGGAACTCCGATGGCATCCGCCTTACGCCCTTCTTTTACTGGAAGATATCGTGCAGCGACTTCGCCGTATAACAAACCTGCCGGAATACACACCACTACTTTCCCTACTCCGTGCATACGCGCTGCCTCTAATACCGAAAGCAGCATTGGAACTGAGCGAAGCACATCTTGAGTATCCGAAGATTGCGGCGGCAAAAGTGCCAAGTGAAAAATCACTTCGGGCTGGCGTAGCCCAACAAGTTCACCAAACTCGATTGCCGAAACATCCAGGTGATGAAACTTCAAAGCACCACCAAGGTTTCTGGAATCGGAAAGATTCGCAAGTGAACCCGTAGATAAGTCGTCAATCACATCTACGGCGTGCTCGTCGGCCAGCAGTCGCTCGACGAGATGAGAACCGACAAACCCGGCCCCACCGCAAACCAATACCTTCGTCACGCTGTGGTTTTGTCCTCTGATGGAAACTTCATGTCTGTTACGGAAAGATTTGATGGCACAGATCCGTCGGCGCCAACAATGCATTGCCTGATTGATGCGCCGTTGCCTACCGTGCCCATGACTAACGAGCCTTCCACACGAGCGCCCGACTGGACGACCGCCCCTGGCAATAAAACGCTGCCCCGAATCGTCGCGCCAGAGGCGATTCGCACGTCTGCGCCTATGACGCTGTCAACAATCTGCACGTCATTTTCGATCACAGCAGATTCGTGCACGGCCGCATCGTGCAACTTTGCAACATGAATATTGGCCGCAATATAGGTGTCTGGCCTTCCGGCATCTATCCAATAGTCGTCAGTTGCCATCGCATACAACTGGCCCTCCTCCACCATCGACGGAAAGACCACACGTTCGATCGAGAGTTTTGCATCGCCTGGCATTCGATTCAGCGCCGACGGTTCAAACACATAGGTGCCCGCGCTGGCGTAGCGGCTCGTCGTTTCACCGGGTTGTGGTTTTTCAACAAACCTCAAAACTTTGCCGCTGTCGTCTGTTTCTACAATTCCGAACTGAGACGGGTCGTCTACAGGTGTAAGGGAAATTGTTCCTTCTCCATCATGGCTGCGATGAAATGAAATGAGTGAAGCAACATCAAGATCTGTGAGTACATCACCATTTGCAACGACGAATGTGTCATCTATTCCAGCCACTCTTGCCGCAAAACCAATTGCACCCGCAGTGTCGAGCGGTGTGTCTTCAACCGCGTACGTCAATTTGACCGAACCGCACATGCCGTTCGGAAATGCCGCATAAAACGGCTCGGGTTTGAAACCAAGCGCCAACACTGCGTCCGTTACTCCGCCAAGAGCAAGCGAGTTCATCAACCGTTCGACCATTGCGACATGAGCAACGGGTAGAAGTGGTTTCGGGATCGAGTACGTGAGCGGACGAAGTCGGGTTCCGAATCCGCCTACGAGCACCACCGCGTGCATCGCGAGCGTTCTAACCCTGCTGTTGGTAAGTGCCGAGAGTTGCAGCCGATGCTGGTTGCGGTATTTCAGTACCGTCTGCAGTAAACGCCAGCACAATGACCATTCCATCGCCAGTGAGGCGAACCCCGTCGAAACTTGCAATCGAAAGCTTCTGCGCTGCGTCTGCCGTGTCCCATACAA
>CAZNBF010000115.1:0-3493 GCA_964571325.1 uncultured Acidimicrobium sp. | reverse complement strand
AGTGTGTTGCAGTGGGACAAAGACGACTGCGCGGCGGCCGGCTTAGTTAAGTTCGACTTGCTTGGTCTTGGAATGTTGACGGCATTGCATAAAGCAGTCGACTTGATTGCCGAGTTTCGTGGTGTGCAACTAGATCTTGCATCCATCCCGCAATCCGACGAGGTGTATGCAATGTTGTGTCGTGCAGACACGGTTGGCGTTTTTCAAATCGAATCACGCGCCCAGATGGCCACTTTGCCACGGCTAAAGCCACGCCGTTTTTACGACCTTGTTGTGGAGGTCGCGCTCATTCGGCCAGGGCCCATTCAGGGTGGTTCGGTACATCCGTACATCCGTCGACGCAACGGACAAGAGCCCATCACGTACCTGCATCCGCTGCTTGAAAATGCGTTAGGAAAAACGCTGGGCGTCCCTTTGTTTCAGGAGCAACTGATGCAGATGGCCATTGACGTTGCCGGTTTTACGCCAGCCGAAGCAGACGAACTTCGTCAGGCAATGGGTTCAAAACGTTCACAGGCTCGAATGCAACGACTGGGCGAACGTCTTTACGCGGGCATGGCCGAGCGCGGAATACGTGGCGACATTGCCGATCAAATTTTTACAAAGATGTCGGCATTCGCAAGCTATGGCTTTCCCGAAAGCCACTCGGTGAGTTTTGCCTATTTGGTGTATTCGTCTGCGTACATCAAGTTGCACGAGCCGGCGGCGTTTTGTGCAGCTCTCATGAACTCGCAGCCGATGGGGTTTTGGTCGCCGCACTCGCTTTCACAAGATGCTCGTCGTCATGGTGTGGTGGTGCTCACGCCCGACATCAATGCTTCACGTGCTGATGCAACGTTGGAACCTTGCGAGAAATCCACCGGCGGTTTTGCTGTGCGAATGGGTGTTGGGTCGGTGCGCGGAATGAGTGCTGCGGTTGCACAACGCATAGAGGCTGGTCGTCCATACGCAAGCATGGAGGACTTGGTTCGCCGTGTTCCGCAATTGCATATTGCTCAGTTGGAGGCTCTGGCAACAGCTGGAGTTTTCATTCAATCGTTCGGTCAACAGCGACGCGATGCATTGTGGAGTGCAGGCGCAGTGATTCAATCTCGACCCGATCGATTGGCTGGTGTCACGACTGGTTCGGAAGCACCGCATTTGCCGGGAATGCAACCAGTCGAAGAAGCAATCGCCGACATCTGGGCCACGGGCGTTTCTCCAACGGGTCACCCGACCGAATTTTTGCGCACCGAGCTGCAACGCATGGGCGTTGTGGTTGCGGCCGATTTGCCATCGCGTGGTCGGGCCGGCGACACAAAAGTGCTTGTCGCTGGCACGGTGACGCATCGACAACGACCAATGACTGCGCAAGGCATCACCTTCATCAACCTGGAAGATGAGACCGGTCTAATCAACGTGGTCTGTTCGGTTGGTTGTTGGACGCGATATCGAAAAGCTGCGCGTGGGGCAGGTGCGCTGTTGGTTCGCGGCCGATTGGAAGTGGGTGATGGAGGCGTCATCAATGTTGTTGCAGAACACATTGCACCGCTTGCCGTGGGGGCCAAAGTAGCTGCCCGAAATTTTCGTTAACTATTCGGAAGGGCGCTCGTTAAGGCCGTCGTTAAACATTCGGTACGTTTCGTAAATCTCTTTACATTTATCGCACAGCGGCAACTGCTTCGGGTCGCGAGACGGAATCCAGACATGTCCGCACAGGGCTTCGAGCGGGGTTCCATAAATCCGGGCTTCAAGAACTTTGCTGGCCGCATCCTCGCCGGGTTCAGTTTTCACGATGTGGGCCATGGACGGTTCGGCCGTTTCCAATTCTTGTTCGGTATCAAGGCTTGGCGCAGGCCGGGTTTTCAACGGTGTGGGGGTGCTCACGCTTCTACACTAGGGGCATGCCTACCTATGAATTTCGTTGCAAGACGTGTGATTCGGTTTTCGAGGAGCGACGTTCGATGTCGGAGGCAGACACTCCAGCAACATGCCCCGATGGACATGACAATGCGGTGCGTTTGCTCAGCGTGTTTGCTTCGGTTGGCGGCGCATCGGCACCGCAAAAAAGCATGCCGCGCGCCACGGGTGGTTGCGGCACCGGTTGCGGCTGCCACTAACGCCTACTTGGGCACGTAACAGCACCACTTGTTATCACGTACCAGTCGAGCGCGGTAATGCCCGCACGTCGACATGTTTCGCGAATGAGTTGCCACTCGCTGTTATCGGTAGAGACGTGTGTGGGCTGCGGTTTGACACTGGCAGCAATGATTGATGTTGCCACGTCTGTTGCGCTGCACATACCGACTGCTTGATCGAGCACATTTGATAACGGTGCATCTAAGTCGAAGGACAGAAGTCCAACGCCACAGAACTGAGAGTCGAGCATGATGACGAGCAGCTCGGGGCAAAGTGGCCGACGAATGGCAAGTGAAAAAACAGCCAGTGCGTGTTGAGGCGTGGTGATGGGGTCGATGTGTGGCGACGGAACATATACGGGTGCACGAAGGGTGCGCAGCATGATTTCTCCAAACGTAAAGATGAGCAGAATTGGAGGAAGTTGAAGCGAAGCTACAGCGAGGGTGTAACGGCAATATAAATAGCGGCGAGACCAATGAGCGCGGGAATAACTGTCTGGCTCCATGCGGGCAAACGCCATTGAGCAGGTGCAAGAATCACGGCGCCACAGAGCGCTCCGGCGATTGCGCCACCAAAGTGTCCACCGATTGAAACACCTGGAATTGCCAGCGTGAATGCAATGTTGATGGCAAACGTCATACCGAGGCCGGTGCGGAATGGGTTTGTTCCGCGCTCACGCATACCGACTACTGCCGCAGCCATTACACCGAATACTGCGCCAGATGCACCGCCCGTGAAAGCATTTGGGCTGAGCAGCAATGCGCCTGCCGCGCCGCCAAACATGGATACAAAATAAATCAAACCAAGTTTGCCAGGCCCTAATAGCGGTTCAAGCATGCGGCCAAGCTGGAACAACAAGAACATGTTCATTGCTACGTGAAAAAGTCCGAAGTGCAAAAACCCCGAAGAAATCAGGCGATACCACTCGCCGGCATCAATGAATTGGCGCATGAGCCCGAGCCTGGCTTCGTAGTCGGTTATTCCTCCACGTGAAGTTGTGGCAAACGAGTTGAGTATTCCCCACACGTATAGGCCGACATTCGTTGCAATGATCGCATTAGTAAATGACATTTGGTTGGAGCGACGTCGATTGGGGCCTGCCCATCGAGGAGTTGTTTGCTGTTGGCGTACACGCTCACGGCGTTGGATGCGAGCCGACGGTCGTCGAGTGGTGGCGCGCGGTGGTGGCGGGGGAGGCGGAACGCTGGGAGGTGGCAAGTTCACGAAATTATCGGGGCGCTTTCTCGGCTAATTCGCGATTTTTCAAATACCACTCGACGGTGTTGCGCAGGCCTTCTTCAAATTTTGTGGTCGCATGCCAACCAAGTTCGCGCTCTGCTCTGCTGGCATCAACGCGTCGACGCGGTTGACCGTC
>CAZNBF010000114.1:0-3504 GCA_964571325.1 uncultured Acidimicrobium sp. | reverse complement strand
CTCGACCGCATTGCAACACACGTGTTGGCGTTTGAAGGCGACAGCCAAGTGCGTTGGTTTGAAGGAAACTTCTCCGACTACGAGGCATGGCGCAAAAAAGAACTTGGCTCTACTGCCGACCAACCGCACCGCATTAAGTACAAGCCGCTAGCCCGATAACAGCCATGGTTGCACTTCGCCGAATTCGCGTGTTGTGTGGTGTGATATTTGTCAGCGGCATTGCTGGCCTCATCATTTCTTCCATTGCGGGAAACAACGTTGGCGTGGTTACCACCATCGGCCTCATCACGTCGCTTGCCGCAATTGTTCTGCTCACTGCATCCACCATTGCTGCCAACAAGCGCATCGATGCCTTCGACGATGCAGCGGCCGAACAACTGGAGCGAAATGTTGATGCGTTGATTGCGTCTGGCACCAACGAAGCCTCGTTGCGCGCCATTGTTCGAGACGCGATCAACTTGGGGCGCAGCGCTTCGTGACATTTACCGACGCCGAGCTTGCCCACTACCTCGCGGAAGAAACTGGAAAACGACTGCTTGCAGTTCGTGAACGCTTATATAACGACGGTGCATCACCGTGGTATGCAAAAGACGTGGGCGATGCAGCCGCGCAACGATTCCTGGATGAAGCGCTAGCCGAGCACCGACCGAACGACGCGGTGTTGTCGGAAGAAGCAGCCGACGATTCCAACCGCATGACAGCCGACCGCGTATGGATTATCGACCCACTCGATGGCACACAGGAGTACAGCGAATTTGATCGCGCCGACTGGGCCGTGCACATTGCACTGTGGGAACGAAAAGATGCAAACGGGCAACCTTCGAATGAAGGAACACTGACAGCAGGCGCCGTTTCGTTGCCCGCGTTTGGCATGGTGCTCGACACCAACGAGCCGCCGCCAACACCACCGAAACACGAAGGCGCGCCAAGGCTTGTGGTTTCACGCAACCGCGCAACCGATGCGGCAATTGTTGTGGCCCAAGCATTGAATTGCGAAGTTGCGCGACTGGGTTCGGCGGGGGCCAAAGCAATGTCGGTGGTGCTGGGCGAAACCGACATTTACGTGCACGCCGGCGGCATGCACCAGTGGGATTCGGCCGCGCCGGTGGCTGTCGCCGAGGCAGCGGGCCTATTTACAAGCCGTATTGACGGCTCGCCGTTGGTGTACAACATGCGTGACACCTGGCTCCCCGACCTGATTGTGTGCCAACAACATTTGGCACAACAAGTCATTGCTGCACTTCGTGCAGGCAGAATTAGCAGGTGACTTCTCCCCTTGATTGCAGCTGGGCAGCGTTTGACGACAACGCGCCGTGGGTACTCGAACCCGAAAAGATCGAATGGCACAACACTGCTGTCGCATTGCGTGCAAGTGCACAACAAGAAATACCGGTGTTAACCACACCAACCAAACTTCCGCCCGTCGCCCGCCTTGTCACCGTTGTATGGGTTTTGAGCATTGCGCTGTTGCCATGGTTCATCAAAAAGAAGCGCAACAAGTTCGCTACTTCCGAGGCAAGCAATGCATACATTTCTTTGCGCATGCGCAAGGCCGTCGAGCGCTTGGGAAGTACCTACATCAAGCTTGGGCAAATCATCAGCAGTGGCGAAGGTCTGTTCCCTGCCGAGTTGGTAAACGAATTCAAACTGTGTCGCGACCAAGTGCCACCAATCCCTTTCAACGAAGTGCAACAAGTAATCGAAAGCGATTTAGGCGCGCGGCTTACCGATGTGTTCTCGTACATTGACACCACCCCACTTGCTGCAGCATCCATTGCGCAAGTTCACGTTGCAACATTGATCACCGGCGAAAACGTGGTGGTTAAGGTGCAGCGCCCGTCGGTTTCCAAAATGGTGCGCCAAGACTTGCGAGTAATGGCGTGGCTTGCACCGCACCTCGTTGGCCGCATCAAAGTAAGCGCGCTCGCAAACCCACCAGCACTTGTGGAGTTGTTTGCCGAAACCATCGTTGAAGAATTGGATTTCCGAATTGAAGCCGACAACATGTTGGACGTTGCCAAGATGTTGCACGAGTTGGGCCAAACCGGATACATCGTTCCTCGCCCGCACCCAAAGCTGGTGACGCGCCGCGTGCTGATCATGCAACGACTGAGCGGCTTCAAGTTTGACGACGTCGTTGGCATGCAGAACGCAGGCATCGACACCCAACAAGTAATTCGCACCGGCATGATTGCCTTCATGGAAGGCGCAATGATTTATGGCGTATTCCACGGAGACTTGCACGGCGGCAACTTGTTCGTGATGAAAGACGGCAAGACAGCGCTGCTCGACTTCGGCATCGTTGGCCGCCTCACTGGCGCCCGCCGTATGGCCTTCCTGCGCTTGATGCTGAACGCAACCACCAACAACGTTGTTGGCCAGGTGGAAGCGCTGCGCGACCTTGGCGCGCTGCCAATGGACACCGACATTCAGGCAGTGATCAAAGACTTGAACCTTGGCGCACCAGTGATCGACCCAACCACGTTGTCGGGCGAAGAGCTAGTGAAAGAAGTGCAACGCATCGTGAAGGCAATGATGGGCTACGGCGCACGCATGCCAAAAGAACTGATGCTGTACGTAAAGAACATGGTCTTTTTGGATGGCGCAATTGCGCGCCTTGCCCCCGACCTCGACATCCTTGCCGAGATTGCGTCCATCTCGATGCTGTTTGCCGAAAAGCACGGCGAGCGACTTGGCCGAGAATTGGGCATCGACCACAATGCTGTCGAGATCAACCTGGACAGCGTGAAGGCCGGCTTTGGTGTGGACGCCAGCACCAACTCGATGACCTACCGCGATTTGCAAAAGCGCCGCGAACTCATTCAAAAGCGCATGCGCGAACACGTGGGCCGCTGATCTAGTTTCGTGTCCCATGAGACTTGTGGTGGCCAGGTGCAGCGTGGTGTATGAAGGCCGCCTGGATGCATCGCTTCCCGAAGCAACCCGACTGTTAATGCGCAAAGCCGACGGCTGCATTGCTATTCATGCCGATGGCGGCGCATACAAACCGCTGAACTGGATGAACGCACCCAACACCGTTGTTGAACACGACGAGAAGTGGGTGGTGACCAACCCGAAGGGTGAAGTGCTGACCATTTACCTGCACGAGGTGTTTAGCGACATGTCGCACGAACTGGGCGAAGACCCGGGCCTCACCAAAGACGGCGTGGAAGCACACCTGCAAGAGTTGCTTGCCGCACTTCCCGAATCGATCGAAGCAGGGCTCACACTTATTCGACGCGAATACCCCACCGCGGTTGGCCCCGTTGATTTGTTGTGTCGAGATGCATCCGGGCAAACCGTTGCCGTTGAAATCAAGCGACGCGGCGAAATTGATGGTGTCGAGCAACTGACGCGCTACATCGATTGCCTGCATGCCGACACTTCGCTGGGCAAAATCCGAGGCATCTTTGTTGCGCAAAGCATCAAGCCGCAAGCACGCGTGTTGGCCGAGAGCCGAGGCATGGGCTGGTGCGAGGTGGACTACGACGAGCTGCGTGGCAA
>CAZNBF010000113.1:2144-3523 GCA_964571325.1 uncultured Acidimicrobium sp. | reverse complement strand
GAGTTCCAGCCTTCCAAGCTGGCTATGCGGGTTCGATTCCCGTCACCCGCTCCAATTCCACGAGGATTGTATTTGCACCTACAATGCAAATTCATGAACGCACCTCGTTACGGCACCGCCAACACCGAATACATCAAGACCTGGTTTGGCCTCGAAAATGACGGCCCAATGTGGGCACTGAACCTGATGAGCTACCGCGAGTTCGCCGACTATCAGGATGGCCGCGAGTCGAACATCAGCGGCGCCGATGCAGACGTGCGCTACACACCCATTCAGTCGCTGACTGAAGTTGGCGCCCGGATTCTGTTCGTTGCCGATGTCGCGCATCAACTGACTGGCGACGACATTGCATGGGACCGCGTCGCCATTGCGCAATACCCACGCCGCATGGCGATTATCGAGATGCAGAATTTGGAGAGCTTCAAAGAGGCGCACCACCACAAAGAAGCCGGTATGAAGTTCACCATCGTGATGGCAACGTTTCCAAACCCTTCTTCAATTGCCGCAGCACAAAAAGACCCATCCGATTTGGTGCTGCTTCAGGTGTCTAACTCCACATCCACTCCAAAGATTTCCGACCGCGTTGACGCACAGCCCATTGGCACCTTCGATGTGGAGGGCGTCATCATGGGCGACCACCGCTCATTTGCCGTTGCTCACTGGCACACGATTTCAACTGCAGACGCCGATCAGTTAGTCGCTTCGAAGGGTTCGCTGAATGAATACCCCGAAAGCTATTCGTTCATTTTGCGGCCAATGATCAACATCATTCCTCAATCAATTGAAGAGCACTTCGCTTAATTCGGACGCACCGAAAACAGCACACGATTAAGCCCAGCAATACCCGCAGTCGTTGCTGCTGCGATGAGCAATGCGTCATTGACCCCTAGTATTGTTGCGACATAACCCCACAACGTTGCGCCCACCGATGCACCGAACCACACCACCAACATGGCCAGCGACGATCCACGGCCACGCACCCAGTCGGGCAATTGAACGATGAAAATTGAAAACATAGTGTTCATCAATGCCATCGTGGCCAAGCCAACGATCAATAAAGCAACAATCGCCGGCACGATCTGTTGAGACAGTGCCAGCATCACTACCCCGCCCGCCCATGTAACGGACGAACCGAACATCAGCATTTCAATACTCATGCGTGCCCGCACGCTGGGTAGCAGCCACACCGCAAGCACCGAACCAACGCCAAGCGCCCCGGAGAGCAGGCCGAAACCACTTGCACCAAGCCCCAGGCTGCTCTTTGCAACAACGGGCAACAATGCGGCGAGCGATGCTGTTGCGCCCATGACCAGCGTCAACCGAATGGCAAGCCTTCGCAACTGCTGCGTCTGAATAATGTGCGCGATGCCCTCTTTGAT
>CAZNBF010000113.1:0-2044 GCA_964571325.1 uncultured Acidimicrobium sp. | reverse complement strand
GCCGGTGCAGCGATTGTGAGTGCGATTGACTCCAGGAATGTGCCCGCAAGCAAATAGGAGACGGTCAGCGAACCAGTCCAATCCATCACGGCAAGAGCGCCAGCCACAAACAACGCACCAAACTGCGTGATGGCAATCAGCTTTCTTCGATCGATCATGTCGGCCAACGCACCGGCATGAAGTGCCAACAAGAAACCCGGCACGGCCCACGCTGTCTGCACTAAACCAACGAATGTCGCCGAATCGGAAAGCGTGGTCATTGCCCATCCTGCGGCAACCAAGTGCATAAACGTGCCGACGTTAGAGACGAGGGCGGCAATCCACAGCGCTCTAAACACACGAATGCGAAGTGGGGACCACGGGCTTGGCACCCTGCCACCATAGAACCCCCGGATCGGGCAGAATTGCCACCATGAAAGCCTCGGACGACGTGCATACGCCTGGTGGCGTCACCGTTCCTGCAGCGGCAATCACGTGGTCATTTGCCCGCTCGGGCGGGGCCGGGGGGCAGCACGTGAATACCACCTCGTCCAAGGCCACCCTCGTTGTCGACTCGAGCCTCGTTGAGGCCGGGCCAAGTGCGCTGAGGCGAATCCTCGCCGCGCATCCGTCAACCATTCGGATTACTCGCCAAACAAGTAAGAGCCAGCTGAAAAACCGGCAACTCTGTTTGAGTCAATTAATACTTTTGCTCGATGAAGCAGCCAAACCGCCTGCCCCACCGCGACGCAAATCAAAACCAACTCGTGGCGCTATCGAACGCCGACTTGCGAGCAAGAAGAAAGACAGCGAGAAAAAAGCATCACGCAGATCTACCGGCTGGTAAATCGCTGTAACACATCCGTAATCTTGCAAAACCCAAACAGAATATAGGGAAAAGTGCATATCCACCACATTCGAAAATTGTCGTTTTACGGTTGTGACTGAAGGCACCCGCCTTCAGAACTGGGGAAAAATAATCATGTACACACTTGGAGCACTACTCCTGGCAGCAGTCCTATTGGGCGCCGTTACAACCGTTGTTGATTCGGTTCTCGGCACCATCGGCCTGAGCGCCATCATCAAGAAAATTCCAATCATCGGTTCCAACTGGAACCTGCTCGTCGCGATCGGCATGATGGCAGTCATTGACATCAACCTGATCTCGGCTTGGGGTCTCGGTATGACCGATCAATGGATGGTCTATGTCGCCAACGGCGCAATCGTCTACGGAATGGTTCCGTTGAAGGATGCAGTCGTATCAATGGTGGGCAAGGGCCTTCGCGCGTAATTCGCGTTTCATTTACAACTAGTCAAAGGGGTCGTCGGCACAAAGCCGGCGGCCCCTTTTTTTATTCCCAAGTACGCTGAGGCCTGTGCTGCTTGACCCAAAGACCATTGCCGCTTACCAGCGCGATGGCGTTGTAGTTATCCCAAACCTTGTCGACGCCGAGCAGCTAGAACATTTACGACAAGGCGTTGCCGAGAACATGGCAAGCCCAGGCCCATGGGCCAATGAGTACACGCCCCAAGGCACGGCCGGCCGCTTCTTCGACGACTACGTCAACTGGCAACGCATCCAACAATTTTCCGATGTTGCAATATCGGGGGATGTACCGAGTGTGGCGCTGCAATTAATGGGCACTCGCACTGCCCGCCTCTTCCATGAACACGTGCTTGTCAAGGAGGCCGAAACCAAAGAAGTCACGCCGTGGCACCACGACGACCCGTATTACGGAATAGACGGCATGGACAACGTGAGCATCTGGGTTCCGCTCGACCCGATTCCCGATTCGGTCGCGCTGCGATTCATTGCGGGAAGCCACAAGTGGAACAAGCGATTCATTCCGAAGCGCTTCAAGGACCAAACCGCCTATGTCGAATCGGCTCACGACTTCGTTCACCTTCCTACGGTTGAAGAACTCAACGCCCACGAAGTGATCTCCACCCCCGTGCAGCTTGGCGATGCCGTGGCGTTTCACTACCGCACACTTCACTCAGCACCTGGCACTGCAGGCACCGGCGTTCAATTGCGCCGCGCAGTCAGTTTCCGATACGTGGGTGA
>CAZNBF010000112.1:0-3563 GCA_964571325.1 uncultured Acidimicrobium sp. | reverse complement strand
CGCGCGCTGATTTCTTGTGGCGTGTACTTCTTGCCGTCTACATCGTCGGACTTCCAGTTCTCGCCCATGTGCCTTTTGATGCTGCGAAAGGTGCGGTCTGGGTTAGTGATGGCCTGGCGCTTTGCCACTTCGCCAACCAATACTTCGCCGGCCTTCGAAAATGCCACGACCGACGGGGTGGTGCGTGAGCCTTCCGAGTTAGGAATAACAACGGGTTCGCCAGCCTCTAAGACGGCAACTACCGAGTTTGTGGTTCCAAGATCGATTCCGACTGCTTTTGCCATGGTGTGTACTGCTCCAATGTGAGGTATTCCGGGGATAACTGCTTGGCCTGGTGGCCTTGCCCCATCAACAATACTGGGCCCCCTAGATGCTGACAACCTACGGAGCATAAAAGTTGAGTGATGGTCACTCAACTTATGTCACAGGCGCCCTTTTCGGGGTTTGACGCCGTAGTCCTACTATTTAGGAATGCCCGGAACCTTGATTCTTTTGCGACATGGCCAAAGCACATGGAATGAACTAAACCTGTTTACGGGCTGGCATGACGTGCCACTGACCGACCAAGGAATTGCCGAGGCTAAAGCTGCAGGGGTGTTATTGCGTGAGGCAGGATTTCGTTTTTCCGCTGCCCATACCAGCCTGTTGCAACGGGCGATGGAGACAAACCGTTTGGTCCTTGAAGAATTAGGTCAGGCCGACTTGCCCGTTGCACGAACATGGCGGCTGAACGAACGCCATTACGGAGCGCTGCAAGGGCTAGATAAAAAGGCAACCACTCAGTTGCATGGCGCCGAACAAACAATGATCTGGCGTCGAAGTTTTGATGTCGCCCCGCCGCCTGTGGACACCACAAGTCCCGAACATCCCATCAACGACCCCCGCTACGCGGCACTTGTAGCCGAAGGCCTAGACCCAAAAGAGTTGCCAGCAACAGAATGTTTGCAAGACGTGATTGTGCGCGTGCTTCCTTATTGGAACGACGTGGTCGTTCCGCAACTTGTCAACAATGAAGACGTACTGATCACCGCGCACGGAAACTCGTTGCGTGCGCTTGTGATGCATTTAGAACACATCTCGAAAGACGACATTGCCGAATTCAATATTCCGACGGGGGTTCCCCGCAAGTACACATTCACCGCAGAAATGGGCGTAGCAACGGTTCAATTCATGGGCGATGCTCAAGCAATTGCCGCGGCAACCGCAGCCGTCGGCAAGCAAGCAACGGGCTAAATCCAGATACCGCTGAGTCTTTGCCGCCGCGGCAGGGCGGACTAGCGTGAGATGCTCATGGACACCACGCAGGCCACCCCAGACTCAACAACCGGCTCACGCCGCCTCAAGCCGTACCAAATCTCCATCGCTTTTGGTGTCGGCATCGGCGTCTTCGCCATGGTCTCAGGAATTCTTCCTCAGATCACTGGGTGGGAAAGCGACTCGAAGATTCACCGCAAAGTATTTGAGGGTATTCCAGGTTTCTGGGTACTTGCTTTTTACACCATCATCCCAATGTTGCTGATTTGGGGATCACTGCGTTTCGCCTATCGCATTCGCAACTGGGAACGCGGCGCGCCAGATAAGCGCAAAACCACCCGCAAGAATGTGAAGCAGCGCCTTGCCGATTACCGGGCCGGTGTGTACATGCGAACACTGTTGCGCGACAGCGCAGCAGGCCTCATGCACTCGATGATGTACTTCGGTTTCCTCATCTTGTTGGGCGTCACCACCGTGCTCGAGATTGACCACCAGATGCCACCAGCGCTCAAGTTCTTGCACGGCGACGTGTACCGCGGTTATGCAGCCGTTGGAGATTTCGCGGGCCTCATGTTTACGGGCGGTGTGTTGTGGGCAATCGTGCGTCGATACGTGCAACGCCCGTATCGCATCCGCATCAAGAGCAAGCCAGAGCACGCCATCATTCTTGGTGTGTTGCTAGCACTAGGCGTCAGCGGTTTTGGTGCAGAAATGTTCCGAATTGCTCAGGGTCAAGCTGCAGGTGTCAATCTTGACCACGAGAAGTGGAGCTTCGTTGGCTACCCACTGGCACAACTTGTCAACGGCGCTTCGCCGGACGTACTCACCACGTGGCATCAAGCATGGTGGCTTGGCCACGTTGCAGCATTCATTGCCTTCTTGGTCATCTTGCCCGTGACCATGTTGCGCCACATATTTACGTCGCCACTCAACATGTACCTAAAGGACCGTGACCGTCCAAAGGGCGCAATGAAGGCAATGCCAAACCTCACAGAGACATCGCTTGAAACATTTGGTGCGCACGTAGTTGAAGACTTCACCTGGAAACAGTTGCTGGACTTGGACGCATGCACCATGTGTGGACGCTGCACCAGTGTTTGCCCTGCGCACGCAACCGGCAAGCCACTTGACCCGCGCGAAATTGTGCTGAAGAGCGGCGAAGTAATGGCCGCTACCGCCGCACATGCTCCCGGTGGAAAAGTGTCTCCGCCGATTGGTGTCGACAGCGAAATCACCATTTCTGCCAATTCGCTCTTCGAACGCATCACCACTGAAGAAATCTGGTCATGCACAAGTTGCAAAGCCTGCGACGAGATCTGCCCAGTAAATATTGAAATCCTCGACAAGATTCTTGACATGCGCCGCTATTTGGCGCTGATGGAAAGCGACTTCCCGGCCGAGCTGGGTAACGCTTACCGCGCGATGGAGAACCAGGGCAACCCTTGGGGAATGAACCAGGGCGAGCGTGGCGATTGGGCAAAAGACTTGGACGTGCAGGTGCTCGATCCGGGTGCGGCGTTTAACCACGAGTACCTGTACTGGGTTGGCTGCGCAGGAAGCTTCGACGACAAAAATAAGAAGGTAACGCAGTCGATGGCGAAACTGTTGAAGCGCGCAGGTGTTGACGTTGCAATTCTTGGACCAAGTGAAATGTGCACCGGCGACAGTGCTCGACGAAGCGGAAACGAATACTTGTTCCAGATGTTGGCGATGCCAAACATTGAGATGCTGAATGGAATGGGAGTGCGCAAGATCATTACCCAGTGCCCACACTGCTTCAACACTCTCGCGAACGAGTACCCACAGCTTGGTGGAATGTACGAAGTGATTCACCACTCGCAGTTGTTGGAACATCTCATCGACTCGGGCAAGCTCGACGTGAGCAACGCAACACTTGAAGAGCGCATCACCTATCACGACTCGTGTTACCTAGGCCGACACAACGACGTATACCTTGCACCCCGCAATGTTGTGAGTTCGATCAAGGGTGTTGATGTTGTCGAGATGCCTCGCAACGGAACACAGGGCATGTGCTGCGGTGCCGGCGGAGCCCGCATGTGGATGGAAGAAACCATCGGCACAAAGGTGAACGACGAACGTGCTGCAGAAGCAATTTCCACTGGTGCATCACGCGTTGCAACGGCGTGTCCGTTCTGTTACATCATGCTTGACGACGGCGTGAAGGGTGCGGGCAAAGAAGAGCACGAGGTAAAAGTTGCCGACATCGCTATTCACTTGCTCGACGCACTTGAAAACGGCGAGCGAATGCTTGCTGAACGTGGCGCGCCCTTGGGCGTTCCTGTTGCAGG
>CAZNBF010000111.1:0-3605 GCA_964571325.1 uncultured Acidimicrobium sp. | reverse complement strand
ACAACAACAACGCGCGTGCCGGGCTTGGCCCAGCGATAGATAAACAACGCGTCCTCTGTCGAGCTTCTCAAGCATCCACTTCCAAGAAATGCGCCAAGTTGCTCAACCGTCTGCATTGGCTTGCCATTGCGTAGTGGTATCTCATGAAATCCGATGTTCCCACCATTGCGACCAATCGCAAATCGGGTCATGTACCTGAACGTCACTCCCGCTAGTTCGGGGCTATACGAGGAAGCGGATTGGCTAAAAACCGTATAGTTGCCGCGCTTAGGTTGGCCCTTCATGCCAGAGACCAAAAATGTACGGATCACTTCATTGTCGTCGTTGATCACCCAAACACGCTGTTCTTGATTGGCGTACACCACCCGCCGCCCCGCACCAGACTGCTTTGGAACCGGGAATGAAACTGCTTCAAGAACTGTTGTTGTCGTAGTCGTGGTTTGCTGATCCCCCGAAGACGCATGAGCAGTGGTGCTGAACGGCGTGAGAACAATCAACGCACCAACGAACCAACGATTAATCATGCGTTGAGTGTATAAAAACTTGCTGGTCAGTTTTGTTCGGTCTGGGCCGCGTCAAGAATTGCTCGAGAGGCTGATGCGCCGATGCGATTGGCTCCCGCCTCGATCATCTGCAACGCATCCGCAAGCGTTCGAATTCCGCCGCTTGCCTTAACGCCTATCGACGGACCAACTGTTGAGCGCATTAATGCAACGGCATGCGTTGTTGCTCCACCAGTTTTGTGGAACCCAGTGGATGTCTTGACAAAATCCGCTCCTGCTGCAACGGCAGATTTGCATGTCTGCACAATCTGATCATCGGTCAGTGCGCCCGATTCGATAATCACTTTCAGCACTGCGGGCCGATGGGCAGCCGCACGCACTTCTGCAACATCATCCTCGACACCACGCCAATCTCCAGACAGAACGTGCGCAAGGTTGATGACCATATCGATTTCTATCGCACCGCTTTCAACGGCAAGACCTGCCTCAAGGGCTTTGACTTCACTTCGGTGCGCACCTGATGGAAAGCCAACCACGCTCGCAACCTGGATTGTTGCTGGTAGCAAACCATACGCAAGGGCCACATGTGATGGCGAGACGCATACGGTGCCAACCCCTAATTCGACAGCCTCTGCGCAAAGTTTGGTGATATCGCTACTGGTTGCCTCGGGGGCCAACAGCGTGTGGTCGATCATTGCCGCAAGGGCTCGTGGATCGATTCCCATACCTCCACCTTAGACGCAGGTGCGAAGCTCCACCGATGGGGGCTACGGTTCTGTGTCGTTATGGCAACACTGCGATTCAGTTACGGAACGATGGGATCTGGGAAGAGCACGCTTGCACTGCAGATTCACCACAACATGTCGTCTCGTGGTGTGGCCGGTTTACTCCTCACCAAATTAGATCGTGATGGTTCGCAGGTGACGAGCCGCCTTGGTGTTTCAGCGCCGGCAGTTGATGTCTACCCCGAACTGAACATTTACGATCTTGCGCAATCAAAGATGCCGCTGCAGTTCCTGGTTTGCGACGAAGCACAGTTTTACACCGTCGATCAATGTGATCAATTGGCTAAGGTCGTTGACGAATTAGGTATCGATGTTTATGCATTTGGTCTTATTTCAGATTTCCGTGGGCTGTTGTTTGATGGCACAAAGCGACTGCTGGAAATTGCCGATCAACGCGTAGAGATGCAGGTCGAAGCACGCTGCTGGTGTGGAAGCCGTGCCAACAACAACGCCCGCTTGGTTAATGGTGTCATTGTCTACGAAGGCGAAACGGTAGTTGTCGGCGACACCGACAAGACCACAAGCGAGCCGTTATTTGGCGACGATGTTCGTTACGAATTGCTGTGCCGAAAGCACTACCTCTCTGGCGACCTTGGGGCTACTCAGTAGACCTTCTATTTCGAGCCTGTTGCACAAAGACGACGGCAACAATGAACCCCACTCCTAACGCATTACCAACAAGGTCGGTAAGTTGACGCGACCGAAGTTCGGTAAACAATGGCTGGCCAATTTCGACCGCAATTGTCCACCCGAGCAGAGCAGCAAGCGAAATCATTCGGTGGCGAAATTTCGTAAATGAAAACGCCAGCAATGAAGCGCTCGCTCCCCAGATGACGGCGTGTGCATCGGCATCGCCGCTAGGTCGGTTATCCATGACTGATGATGTTGCATTTTCATTAACACGTAAGGCAAAAGCAACGATGTCGGACCACCACTGGATAGCAGTATCAGACCACATCAATGCGGTGGCTAAACCGATTACAAGAAAAGCAACAACGCGAAGGCGGCGATGCAATGTGAATTAGCCCAGTCGAATTGCGCGTTTCACTGGCCGGTCCCAGCCGGGCTGGCCGGTTGGCTTCGGGCTCGGCCAAAGGCCTGGGCCCATCTCCACCATGCCGTGGTGAGCGCCATACTCACCGAGCAAGTTCAGGAACGGATCAGCATCGAATGCTTCTGCGCCGCGAACGCCGGTTGACTTCCAACTGCCATTAGCCAACAACTCGAGTGCAACAACGGGGCAAATTGCAGTTTGCCAAAGAACGGCTTGGGATCCCCAGTCGCGCATTGTTGTTTCATTGTCGGCAACGTGATACAGGTACACCTCGCGTGGTTCCCCATCGTATGTGCCACGAACCCAGGTACCGGCACAAGTCTTGCCATGCATGAGGTGGCCCAACTTGGCAGGGTTCGGCAACACCGCCGCCAGCACGTCACGAGGAGCAACATTGACATCGCCAACTCGAACATGTTCTTTGCTGTCTAGACCAAGATAAGCGAAGGTTTTCAACCAGTCAATAAATTCGGCGCCAAGGCTGTACTTGAATGTCACCCTGTTGCATTCGATCTCACGCGGGATGAGCAACACTTCCTCGTGTTCTACGTTGACACACTCATATGGCCCGATACCTGCTGGAAAGTGGAACACTTCAGGTTCGCTAAAGCAGTCGGTGGTGAACAATCCCTTGTTCTTTTCCCAGACGATTGGAGGATTCAAACACTCTTCAATGGTTGTCCAGATTGAAAACGTCGGTGCAAAATCAAGACCATCAATTGAAAGATTTGATCCATCTCGCACGCCAATTTCGTCGATGGTGTCAAACAAGTTGTCTGCTGCATACCTAGCGAACACGTCGCTCAGTCCTGGTTCAACACCCATTCCAACGAGCGCCAAAATGCCACGATCGCGCCACTGAGCATCTGCGGCGAGTTGATCTTTGCCAAGTGGCGACCCAACTTCTTCGTAGGGGTTTGTTTGGTGGGGTTCGCTCAGGTTCATCGCCATATCGATGTAGTTGCAATGTGCCTCGTAAGCGGCGCCGAAAATGGGTTCGTTCATGCGCGGGTCGCACGCATTAACTACGACATCGGCTTTGACTTTATGAATGAGTGCCTTAATGGCTTCTTTGTCGCGCGCATCAACTTGTTCTGCAACAAATTTTGTTCTGTCATCTAGCAGCGCAATTGCTTCCTCTGCGCGTGACTTAGTGATGTCCGCGAGGACAAAGGTAGAGAAAAATGATCGGGTCTCAGCAATAGACGCCATTGAGGCGCCTACACCACCTGCTCCGATTACCAAGATATTCATTACACACCA
>CAZNBF010000110.1:0-3686 GCA_964571325.1 uncultured Acidimicrobium sp. | reverse complement strand
ACGTACAAGTAAATGGATCACCAATCAGGGAGAAGTTGGGGCTGTGGCGCACCACCGTTGGTTATGTGCCTCAAACTATTTTCTTGATTGACGACTCATTGCGTAAGAACATTGCGTTTGGTTTGCCCAACGAAGAAATTAATGAATACGACGTGCAACAAGCATTGAAGCTTGCCCAGTTGCAGGAATTTGTGGAAGGGCTACCCGACGGGCTCGACACCGTGGTGGGCGAGCGCGGGGTTCGCCTGTCTGGCGGGCAGCGTCAACGCATTGGTATAGCCCGGGCGTTGTACAACAAGCCCGAGGTATTGGTGTTGGACGAAGCCACCAGTTCGCTCGATACCGAAACAGAGCACGAAGTAATGAAGGCGGTGCAGGCGTTGCAGGGCACGAAGACGGTAGTGATTGTGGCGCACCGCTTGAGCACGGTGGAATACTGCGATCGGTTGTACCGATTGGAAAATGCCCGCGTGGTGGACGAAGGCACGTTCAGCGAAGTGATGAACCGCTCACGCGAGAATTAATGCCTGGTAGCCAGCCACACAATGGCTGGTAACCTCTGATTTCCTTATTTATATAGGGCAGTAGCTCAGTTGGTAGAGCGCCGGTCTCCAAAACCGATGGTCGGGGGTTCAAATCCCTCCTGCCCTGCAAATATCCCCATCCATCTGGGGTAAAGCCGCCGATAGGCTGAAAACCCGCTATGTCAATGGATCTCAATCGCCAACAGAAGCGCTCCATGAAAAAGATGGGCGCCGTTAACGACCAGGGTGCGCCTATTCGCCAACCCCGGCCGACCGTTTCTGCACAGGCCAAGAAAGAGCGCACCGGTCCCGCACAGTACATTCGCGAAGTTCGCGATGAGATGCGCAAGGTGGCTTGGCCGAAATGGCCCGAGATTCGCCGCTATTCCATCATTGTTTTGACCACTGTTGTAGTTGTTACGGCATTTGTGGGTGGATTGGATGCAGTCTTTGGCATACTTTCTGGCTGGCTTTACAAGGACTGACCCCGCACCGAACGGCTGAATTATGACTGATGACGCAACCCTCACCGAAGAAAACATCGACACGACCGACACGGTCGCGCCCGACGTCGCCTTCGATCTCACCGACGGCGAGGATGGCGACGACGTAGAAATCGATCGCCCATGGTTGCGCCCTGGCCAGTGGTACGTAGTGCATTCGCAGAGCGGTTACGAAAAGAAAGTGCAGCAGAGCATGAATGCTCGTATTGCATCGATGCACATCGAAGATCGCATTTACGAAATCGTCATCCCAATGGAAGACGTTGTCGAATTTAAGGGCGGCCGCAAACAGACCGTTCAGAAGAAAGTTTTCCCTGGATACTTGCTTGTTCGTTGCGACATGGACGACGACACGTGGTTCTGCATTCGCAACACACCAGGCGTCACGGGTTTCGTTGGACAAAGCCAAAAGGGTCAGAAGCCAACACCGTTGTCGCGCAAAGAAGTTGAAACGTTCCTTTCGGCAAAGGGCGACGGCCAAGAAGCGCCGAAGCGCAAAGCACCAAAGTTGGAATACGAAGTTGGCGAAGGCGTACGCGTGAAGGAAGGCCCATTTGCCGACTTCTCCGGCCAGGTCGCCGAAATCAACCCAGATCACATGAAGCTGAAAGTTCTCGTCAACATCTTCGGTCGCGAGACCTTGGTCGAGATGGACTTCAGCCAAGTAGCCAAGCTCTAAGAACGAACTCGAAAAGAAAGAACACCCGTCATGGCAAAAAAAGACGTCGCAGCAATCGTCAAGATTCAAATTCCAGCAGGTAAGGCAACACCAGCCCCACCAGTTGGTACCGCATTGGGGCCACACGGCATCCAAATCATGGACTTCGTGAAGCAGTACAACGCTGCAACCGAAGCACAAGTTGGCACCATCATTCCTGTCGACATCACGATTTACGAAGACCGCACGTTCACCTTCGTTCTGAAGACGCCACCAACACCAGTTCTGCTTCGTCAGAAGGCCGGTTTGGACAAGGCTGCTAAGAACCCAGGCAAAGAAGTGTGTGGTTCGGTAACTGAAAAAGACATCGAAGAAGTTGCCAAGATCAAAATGCCAGACTTGAACGCCAACGACATGGAAGCCGCAAAAATGCAAGTTCGTGGCACCGCGCGCAGCATGGGGCTCAGCGTCGTCGGCTGATCATTTAGTTCTATAAACAACAACGTCTGATCTGGATACCTCGCCAGGTCGACATAACAATGAGGGAGGCTTTATGCCACAAGGTAAGAAATACAAAGCAGCAGCAGCAACGTACGACATCGACACGTTGTATTCGTCCACCGACGCAATCACCAAGGTGAAGGCAATGGCCTCGGCCAAGTTTGATGAAACCATCGAACTCGCAGTTCGTTTGGGCCTCGACCCACGCAAAGCCGAACAAGCCGTTCGCGGAACCGTCGCGTTGCCATCAGGCACCGGCAAGACCGTGCGCGTAGCCGTGTTCGCAGCTGGCGAAGCCGCCCAAGCAGCACGCGACGCAGGAGCCGACATTGTTGGCACCGACGACCTTGCCGCAGCAATCGAAGGCGGAAAAATGGATTTCGACATCGCCATTTCCACCCCAGACTTGATGCCAATGGTGGGTAAGTTGGGCCGCGCATTGGGGCCACGTGGCTTGATGCCAAACCCAAAGACCGGCACCGTTACCCAAGACGTCGCTCGCGCAGTTACCGAATTTAAGGGCGGCAAGGTTGAATACCGCACCGACCGTTACGGCAACGTGCAAGTGCCAATCGGCAAGGTCAGTTTTGATTTGCCAGCCATTGAAGCCAACTTCAAAGCAGTGATCGAAGAACTTCAGCGCGCCCGTCCGGCCTCGGCCAAGGGCAAGTACATCAAGAAGGTCGGCGTTTCCTCCACCATGGGGCCCGGCGTCAAGATTGACATCAGCGCCTTCTAATTGTTAGGTCTTGGCGGGGTGTCAATACCCAAACCACCCCGCTAGCCTGACCGATCTACATAACAACACTCACCACCAGTGAGAGTTGCTCGCCATAGACATCTGGTTCACAAGCATTTGCGAAGTGAGTAAATATCCAGACGAGGTGAATGCTTCCAGAGCGCGACCGCCATAAAAGCGGGTCGCGGCGCTTGAAGGGTTCGTTTCGAGTCTCAACGAACACTCGCGCTTTTCATAACAATCTCTAGGAAACAAGGTCAACATGGCAACAACACCAAATGCCGCAAAGGCAGCAGTCGTCACCGAAGTGAAGCAGATGCTTTCGGGCGTCGATGCAGCACTGATCACCGAATACCGCGGCTTGTCCGTAGGTTCGCTCGCCACATTGCGTCGCGCATTGCGCCCGCTTGGCGCCGAATACAAGGTGTACAAGAACACGCTTGCAAGCCGCGCAGCACAAGAAGCCGGTTTCGAAGGCTTGTCGCAGTTCCTCGTTGGCCCAACAGCCATCACGTTTGTTAAGGGCGATGCTTCGGCAGCCGCCAAGGCCTTGCGCGACCACGCCAAGACCAACCCATTGTTGGTGCTCAAGGGCGGCGTTGTTGGCGGAAAGACGGTTAGCGCCGTCGAGCTGAAGGCACTTGCCGACTTGCCACCACGCGAAGTGCTGCTTGCCCAGTTTGCAGGCATGTTGCAGGCGCCGCTCAACAAGACGGCCAACTTGCTCCAAGCACCAATGCGCAAGGTTGCCTACGGCATCA
>CAZNBF010000109.1:0-3687 GCA_964571325.1 uncultured Acidimicrobium sp. | reverse complement strand
AACAGTTCTTTGGGCCGAATTACGGATTTGGTTGACCAGCATTGCGCGGTAGTCGTCGGCCGAGATCTTGTCTTCTTCCACCAAGTCGTAATAGACGAACATCAAGTTGAACATGATGATGGTCATGAAGCGGGCGTCGAAACCGCGCTCTTCTGCCGGCAGTTTGTGGCGGTTTGCTTCGATGGTGTCGCGCATCCAGCGATAGGTAGACGTGGTGATGTCTTTGATGCGTTCGTGCAACTCGGGGTTTTCGAGTGCGGTTGCAAGCACTTGCAAGCGAAAGTCGCGCGCATGTTTTGTTTCTTCCGCAGGGTTTGGCATGAGTCGTGCAAAATCTTCGAGCGAGAGTGAATCGTTAACGGCAAGCCATGCTTCTACTTTGGTTTGAAACGACAAACGGAAATCGTCGTACATGTCGCCCAAAACACGGGCGAGTACACCGTTGCGGTCGACGAAGTAGCGGTAGATGAGTGTGATGGAAGTATCGGCGCCCTTTGCAACATCTTGCACGCGCATGCCGATGATGCCTTTTTCAAGAATTTCCTTGCGAGCGCTGTCCAAGATTCGCTTCTTGGAATTGGTCCCATTATTAAAATTGTTTACGCTCATATAACAAATATAGAGAGCGGGTAGGCCAAGGGTCGTCTTGAGAAAAAAATAAACTTAACTTTTTATTAACTACTCGCCTAAAGGGGCGAGCACCAGATCCCAGCGGTCGAGGCAATCCGAGCAGCGGTAGGCAACCACGTCGCCTACTTGCCAGAGGTTGTCTTCCGGTGGGTGGGTGAGCAGGTGACAGGTGCCGCCGCAATCCACGCAGGTAATCGACTCGGACGGTGGCTCGGCTGGGCCGAACGACTCGTGGTCCTCGTCGTTATACACGTGTTCATTCAACCACTGATGAACGAAGGATGTTGGCAATAGCGTGAATGGCATGCGAGTGGTAGCGGGCGAGTTGCGAGGCAGGCGAATAGACGCCCCCGAGGGAACGAAGACACGGCCCACTACCGACAAAGCACGAGAGGCAACGTTTAATGCGTTGGGCAGTTTGGGTGTGGTGGTTGGTGCGCGAATGGTGGATGCGTTTGCGGGAAGCGGTGCGCTTGGCATTGAGGCGTTGTCGCGCGGGGCAGCACACTGCACCTTTATCGAACGTGATCGTGACGCACTGGAAGTGTTGCGCAACAACCTTGCAACGTTGGGTTTGGAAGACCGATCGACAGTGGTGCGAGGCGATGTGATGTCGAACATTGGGTTGGTGCGCGACGCAACCGTGGTGTTGGCCGACCCGCCATACGACTTCAAGAAATGGAATGCGTTGCTGGCCCAGATCGATGCCGACTTGGTGGTGGCCGAAAGCGACCGCGACATGACGCTGGAAAACCCACCTATCGTGGGCTTTGAGGTGACCAGGGTGAAGCGATACGGGCGCGCGTACGTCTCGTTCCTGCAGCGGTTAGCGTAGAAGACGTTATGGCCGTTGCGTTTTACCCCGGCAGTTTCGACCCCTTTCATTTGGGGCACCTCGACGTGGTCGAGCAGGCTGTGGCGCTGTTTGGCGACTTGGTCATTGGCGTGATGCACAACCCCGACAAAGACTCCTCCATGTTTACGGCAGACGAACGAGCCGAGCTCATTCGCCAGTCGGTTGCGCACCTAGGCAAGAAGGTGTGCGTCGAGAAATATGCGGGCCTCACCGTGGATGCGGCAGCCAAGATTGAAGCCAGCCTGATTGTGAAGAGCGCCCGCTCCGGTGCCGACTTCGATATCGAGCAGCAAATGGCGCAAATGAACCATGCGGCCAGCGGGGTTGAGACCGTGCTGCTGTTTTCGCGCCCAGAGCACTCCTATATAAGTAGTAGGTACATTCGCCAGTTCACGCTGTCGGGTGGCACCATCAAGACGCCAATGGTGACTGCACCAGTGCAGCAGGCGTTGCTAGCAAAGAAAAACAAGGGAGCAAAGTCATGAGTTACGACGACAGCGGAACGATCGACGAACCAGTACAAGTTGAATTGGGCGACACCGAATCCATTTTGGAAGACGTGATTCACACCATTGCATCGGCACCCAACGTGCCGTTGTCGAGCACGCCGCGTATTGACCGCGACCACGTGGTGGCGTTGTTGCAAGATGCGCAGGCCTGCATGCCAGAAGAAATTCGTCAGGCGCGTTGGATGTTGAAAGAGCGTGCCGAATTTATGGCCAAGACGCAGCGCGAAGCCGACGAGATTGTTGAAGCAGCGCGCGTGCAAGCCGAGCGCATGGTGCAGCGCACTGAAGTGGTGCGTGCTGCCGAGTTGCGAGCACGTCAAATTCTTGAAGCAGGCGAAGCCGATTCGCGTCGTTTGAAGAACGAAACCGAAGACTTCCTGGATCAGCGATTGGGCAGTTTTGAGATCTTGCTCGACAGGCTGACGCGCACGGTTGCGCAAGGCCGCGAGCGTTTGCGCATTGTTGGTGCAGCACCCGAAGTGCCAGTACAGGTAGACACCACGAGTGGTGACGGCGACGGCGCGACGTTTTTTGATCACGCCGAAACCGATTTGTACTAAACCGGTTTCAAGCGGTCGGTGTAGTTATGGCAAGCCCACTTCTCGTTAACGTTGTCGAGCTCACGCGGCGGCAAGGAACGCTGAAAGACATTCAGCTGATTGTTCCCGCAAGCGTGTTTGCGTTTGATGATGCGCGCATTGCCGACACCGACCAGATCGATGTTGATTTGCATTTGGAAAGTGTGAGCGGCGGCATTGTGGTGAACGGAACCGTGGCGGGCAAGTGGGCAACGGCATGCAGGCGCTGTTTGCGCGAGTTGCACCTGGTGGCCACCGCCGAAGTGGACGAGCTGTATCAGCAAGTAGTGGACAACCCAGATGCGTACCCAATGACGGGCGAACAACTGGATCTCACGGGCATGGCACGGGAAACACTGTTGCTGGCTATGGCCGATGCGCCCCTGTGTCGGCCAGATTGCCCAGGGCTGTGCCCGCAATGCGGGGCCGACCTGACCACGGCACCCTGCGGGTGTCAGGCTCAGCGCACGGATGAGCGGTGGGCCATTCTCGACCAACTACGGGGTGAGCTCGACTAAGAGCCGATATCCTAAACAGCCGGCGAATTGTTGATCGTTTCGCCGATCAAGTTTTAACGAGCGAAAGACGAGTGCGCTATGCCAGTACCAAAGAAGAAAAAGTCCAAGATGAAGGGCCGCAGCCACATGGCAGGCGCCTGGAAACTCGGCACCCCAGCGCGCAGTGTTTGCCCACGATGCAGCACCTCCAAGATGCCACACACAGTGTGCGGCAATTGCGGTTGGTACAAGGGTCGCGTCGCTGTCGACGTTGGCTAGTAATTACTGAAGGGCTCAACCATGTTGCCCGTTGCAGTTGATGCGCTTGGTGGCGATAAGGCCCCAGCCGAAATAGTTGCAGGTGCCAAGCAGGCCGCGGCCGAAGGCATTCCCGTATTGCTTGTTGGCCCCGCCGATTTACAAGACATTGGCGAACTGCCGTTGCATGTTGCAACCGAATTTATTGACATGCACGAAGACCCAGCGTCTTCCGTGCGCAACAAAAAAGATTCCACGCTTGTGGTCAGTGCCGAGTTGGTGCGCGACGGCAAAGCAAGCGCAATGATTTCTGCCGGCAACACCGGCGCAACCATGGCCAGTGCGTTGTTGCGCATGGG
>CAZNBF010000108.1:0-3690 GCA_964571325.1 uncultured Acidimicrobium sp. | reverse complement strand
GCAAATTCGCCAAGTTCGTCTAAAAACAAAACACCATTTGTTGCCATCGAGATTTCGCCAGGGCGCATAGCAGCGCTTCCGCCTCCAACCATTGCAACGAGCGAAGTGGAGTGATGCGGAGCCCGAAACGGCGGAGTAATAACAATGCCGTTCGGTGGCAATTTTTCGTGTGCAGCGGAATGCACGATGGTGGTAATCACCGCATCCTGCGCTTCAAGCGGAGGCAAAATACCCGGAAGTCGTTTGGCAAGCATCGACTTGCCGGCACCGGGTGGGCCAACAAACAACAAGTGATGCGCACCCGCTGCGGCAATTTCGAGAGCCTGACGAGCAGCCATCTGGCCGCGCACATCACACATGTCGGGTTCGTCGGCAACTGCGACAACTAGTGGCGTTGATGTATTGCGCACCCATTGCTGCTCCCCCGAAATACATTGCACCAATTCGGCAAGTGTTGACACGGCAACTACATCATTTCGCGTGGCAATGCGCGCCTCGTGCTCGCATTGTCGGGACACAACAACTGCGCGATCGGTAATTGATGCGACGAGTGGAACAATGCCGGCAACATTGCGCAACGTGCCGTCGAGCCCGAGCTCTGCGACGAAAGCCAAATGCGCAATGGCTTCGGCAGGAATTACCTCTTGCACCACCAGCAAGCCAATGGCAATCGCGGCATCAAGACCCGCTCCTCCTTTGCGCTCGTGCACTGCTGTTGCCAAATTGACAGTTATGCGCCTATTGGGCCACGGAAGATCGCACGACAACAATGCAGCACGAACACGATCGCGAGATTCGCGGCACGCTTCATCTGGTTGGCCGACAATGGTGAAACCAGGCAACCCCATGCCAACATGAATTTCAATATCAACAGGGCAGCCTTGCACCCCAAACAATGTTGCTGAACGAACTGAAGCAAATGCCATAACGATGATGTGTACGGCAGGTTGAACACATGGAAGTACCAGCAATCCCACCATCCGCCTGCTCATTCCTGAGAGAATGGAGGAATGGCCTGGCAGCAACAACTTTTACGAATTGCCGGCGCCTCGGCATGCATTGTGCTCGTTGGCGCTTGTTCCTCCCCTGCCCGAACTGCAACAAACTTTTGTCGACAACTTGCAGATGAACTTCCCGAAATTGCCGATCTTCCCGCAACCGACGAACAAATCTCGGATGCAGTAAAGCGCTACGAAAGACTGCTCGACGTTGCCCCACTGGAAATTGAAAAGGAGTTCAACTCACTCACCGCGCTAATGCGCACCGCTCGCGATGTTGATGCTGCCGACCCTGAGAGCGTTCAAGCTTTGGTGGAACTGACATACTCCAGCGAGAAAGATGCGCTCGCGTCTTCTGCCTGGGTGCTTGCTACGTGCGGAGTCGATTTATCTCTCGGCATTGCGCCGAGTGCGCCGTAGCGCAATCAGCGAATTTCGCCGCGCTTCACAATCACTTTGTCGACGAGACCATATTCTTTGGCCAGAGCGGGCGTGAACCAACGGTCGCGCTCGGAGTCGGCCTGAATCTGTTCGATCTTTTGCCCCGAGTGGAACGCGGTGAGCTCGGCCATGCGGTGCTTCGTAAATGCGAGTTGTTCTGCTTGAATCGCGATGTCGGAAGCCTGACCACGCAAACCTGCAAGCGGTTGATGCATCATGATGCGAGCGTTAGGCAGCGTGTAGCGCTTTCCGGCAGTGCCGGCGGTGAGCAGAAACTGACCCATGGAAGCGGCCAAGCCGAGACACACTGTCGCAACATCGCAACTGATGAATTGCATCGTGTCGTAGATTGCCATTCCTGCAGTGATCGAACCGCCCGGGCTATTGATATATAGCCACACATCCGACTTCGGATCTTCGCCTTCCAGAAACAACAACTGCGCACAAATCTGGTTTGCAACGTCATCATTGACATCACTTCCCAACATGATCACGCGGCTCTTCAAGAGGCGCAAGAAAATATTGCTCTGTGATTCGGCGCCGCCTTCAAGATTGACTGCGGGCACGTGCAGATTCGTCATTGCTGGATCAAACGTCATGCGGTCAGGCTACTACCCGATTTGTTGGCCATGCCGTGATGGGAATCACTTTGGCAGTGGCATAAATTGCCGCCGCACCCCGCTGAAGACCACGACAACTCGCTCGTCATCTGCGATATCTGGCCGCATTGCCAATACTCCGGCGAGCCCGGCCGAGCCAGTTGGGCTGACATTGATGGCGGTCACTTTGTGAGCAAGTGCGTACGCATCCACAACGTGCTGTTCCGAGCACACGATCGGCGAACCACCACTATCTGCCATGGCATTACATACGCCAACCCAGTCGTATGTTTCATCATCAAGAATTCCGTCGGCAAGTGAAGACTGCACGTTTTCCCACGGCCACATGCATTCCGACCACCTACCACCTGCGTTACGCGTGCCGCCACCGGCACCTGCGTTTTCCCATGCTCGCTGCAATGGTGCGCAACCGGCAGTTTGCACAGCATGTAGTGCTGGTCTTAAACCGCCCGCATAGACACCAGTCGCCAGACAGGCAGCAAATGCTCCGCCGCCGACTTGCACAAACAGCCTGTCGAGTGGTGGGCCGCTCTCGCGTTCCTGCGCGTCGGCGATCTCCCAACCAATAGTGCGTCCACCATCCAAACACCATGCATTCTCGGTGCCCTGCACACCGAAAGGAATTGCACCAGATTTCACGGCTTCGCGGAAACGATGCACTGTCGGATCGCCTGGCGGGTCTGTTGACAAACGTGGGCAACGAACGATCTCTGCGTTTACCGATTGCAGCAAGTCGGTCAATTCGGTTGCAACAAGATCGGGAACAAATACTTTGATGGGCCATTGCACAGAGTGCGCGAGCGTTGACGCAGCGAACGCTGCATTGCCACACGAGGCAATGGCTAGCGGCGGGCGCTCGCGCCAAGGCGCACGACCCGACCGTTCGAGTGCCAGCAGATGTAGCAACTCGGTGTAAATGTGGCGGGCCTTATGCGAACCAGCAACACTTCTGGTCTCGTCTTTTACCCACACGCCGCCGTTTGCATTGAACCCAAGTGCGTCGGACAACGCATCGTTGCGCCCGAACGGCGTGGTGTGAAACCCAGTGCCATCCACCGAAGCAATTGCAGCATCTGATGTTTCGATAATCGATACGCGATCTGCATCGCTGAGCCCAAGCGACTGGGCGAATGTATCCCAAGCCAAATACTTGCGGAATGCAAGAAACGGGTTCGCCTCGCCCGTGCCTCGAAGCGGAGCCAAAGGTTGCTCCAGCAAAAGCACGTGATGTCGATCGTCTTCGTTGGAGCGAGGGCAACGCCACGACAGCGGCTCTGTTACCGAAACTTGCTCGCCGCATGCCGCGCATTTCCACATTTCCTTACCAACAGAAACAATGGTCATGCGAAACGCAAGCTACTTTGCCCGAGCAACGCGTTCGTTGAACTCGGTAATCATCGCGTCCCATACCGGAACGTGCGAACGTAAATTGCGCCAGAAAGACTGCGAACGACGCGCCTCGAATACCGAAAGCGGTGTGCCCTGCTGCTCGACCCAGGTGTAATAGCCGAGGTTGAAAATTCGGTTGCGATCCTGAGCGCTGCAATCGATCATGCTGTCGGTCTGCACCGTGCCTAAATGCTCGGCAAATACTTCCGCTGCCTCTACCTCGCCAAATGAGTTGTTGAATC
>CAZNBF010000107.1:0-3755 GCA_964571325.1 uncultured Acidimicrobium sp. | reverse complement strand
AGAACCGCAGCGCCAAAGATTTTGCCGCCGTCTTCTGGGCCAATCAGTTTGTACAACTCCCACAGCACGCCAACGAGCACAACCGACAGCACAAACATGCTGGTTCGGTAAATGCTGCGTCGTGCTAGCGGGCTCATTGCTTGGCTTTACCCAAATCCTGCATGGCGGGAAGAATGGTTTCGCCATACGCCTGCAACGTCGAATCTTTGCCGTCGTGTTGCAGATACACCGCAAATTGATCGACGCCAAGTTCCTTCAGTTCGGTGAGACGACGAATGTGTTCTTTCTCGTCTCCCAGAATACAGAAGCGATCGACAATTTCGTCTGGAACAAACGAAGTGTGGCTATTGCCAACACGACCGTGTTCGTTGTAGTCGTAGCTCTGTCGGCCCTTGATGTAGTCGGTGAGTGCCTTTGGCACTGCCGAGTTGTCGCCATAGCGCTCCACGATGTCGGCAACGTGGTTGCCCACCATGCCACCGAACCAGCGGCACTGATCGCGCATGTACGCCATGTCATTACCTACATACGCAGGAGCGGCAACACAGATCTTGACGCTCTTCGGGTCGCGGCCTGCAGCCTTTGCGGCATCGCGAACGGCCTTGATGGTCCATTCGGCAATGCTTAGGTCGGCAAGTTGCAAAATGAAACCGTCGCCCACTTCGCCAGTAAGTGCAAGCGCCTTCGGGCCGTACGCAGCAACCCACACTTCAAGTTCGCTTTTTGCGGCCCAAGGAAACTTGATGGTGGAGCCGTTGTAATCAACCCCACGCCCACATCCAAGTTCGCGAATGACATGAATGCTTTCGCGCAGTGTCGCCAAGTTTGTTGGTTTGCCATTGGTAACGCGCACGGCAGAGTCGCCACGACCAATGCCGCACACGGTGCGGTTGCCGTACATCTCGTTCAACGTTGCATACGTGCTGGCAGTAACTGTCCAGTCGCGTGTTGCTGGGTTGGTCACCATTGGTCCAACGATGACGTTGCGGGTTTCGGCCAGGATCTGGCTGAAAATCACATACGGCTCTTGCCACAAAATGTGGCTGTCGAACGTCCAGACGTGCGAGAAGCCAAACATGTCGGCTTTCTTGGCTAGGTCAATCACTCGCGCCGATGGCGGAGTGGTCTGCAATACAACACCGATGTCCATTGCTCTCCCCTATGTAGATGTGTGGCTAATTAGCGTGCTGACGGAAAACCGAGATCGATCTTCGATGTGCGTGGGTCTGGCCAACGTGATGTGACCACCTTGCCGCGCGTAAAGAAGTTGATGCCTTCTGGGCCATACATGTGTTGGTCACCGAAAAGCGAAGCCTTCCAACCACCAAATGAGTAGTACGACACTGGCACGGGGATTGGCACGTTGATGCCAACCATTCCAACCTGCACATCAAATTGGAACTGGCGAGCAACGCCACCGTCACGGGTGAAGATTGCGGTGCCGTTACCAAACTGGTTGCTATTGATGGTGTCGAGACCTTCTTGGTAGCTCTTCACTCGCATCACTGTGAGCACAGGCCCAAAGATTTCTTCGTCGTAGCACTTCATGCCCGGCTTCACTTTGTCGATCAAGCTTGGGTTGAGGAAGAAACCTGCATCCTTTGCCTTGTCGGTGCCGTCGATAACAACATTTGCGCCTTCACTATTTGCGTTGGTGATGTAGCTAGCAACTTTGTCGCGGTGCTCACGAGTGATCAACGGGCCCATTTCTGCAGTTGGGTCGGTGCCGGGGCCAACCTTGATCTTCGGCACACGAGTCTTCAACTTCTCTACCAACTCATCGGCAATGGTGTCTACTGCAAGAACCACCGAGATAGCCATGCAACGCTCGCCGGCAGAACCAAACGCGGCACTCACTGCTGCGTCGGCTGCCATGTCGAGGTCGGCATCTGGCAACACCAACATGTGGTTCTTTGCGCCACCAAGTGCCTGCACGCGCTTGCCATTCTTGGTTCCGGTCTCGTATACGTACTTGGCAATTGGTGTTGAACCAACGAACGAGACAGACGCGATGTCTGGGTGGGACAGAATGCGATCAACCGCAATCTTGTCGCCATGAACAACGTTGAACACACCGTCTGGCAAGCCAGCTTGGCGCAATAGTTCGGCAATGAACATTGGTGCGGATGGATCTTTTTCGGATGGTTTCAACACAAACGTGTTGCCGCACATGATGGCGTTAGCGAACATCCACATTGGCACCATCGCAGGAAAGTTGAACGGCGTGATGCCGGCAACTACACCGAGTGGTTGACGAATTGAATACACATCGACGCCAGATGATGCTTGCTCGGAGTATCCGCCCTTCAACAATGCCGGAATACCGCACGCAAACTCCACGTTTTCGATGCCGCGAGAAATTTCGCCCATGGCATCGCTTGGCACTTTGCCGTGCTCAAGAGAAAGCACGTTGGCAAGCTCGTTCTTGTTTGCAACAACTAGTTCGCGGAAGCGGAACATGATCTCGGCACGGCGAGAAAGGTTTGACGACCTCCACTCGAGTCCAGCCTTTTTTGCCGCTGCTATCACCGCATCAACTTCGGCAATGCTTGCCAAGTCAACTTCGGACTGCTGCTCGCCCGTTGCTGGGTTGTATACCTTGCCTGTGTTGCCCGATGTGCCGGCAACAACTTTGTTGTTAACCCAGTGACTAATGCGTTGCATAACTTCTCCTAATTGTGATGTTGAGGGGGTGAGTGTGATGTTGTTTAGTTGAGGTATTGGCACAAGCCACGGCGAATGAACTTGCCGTGCCCCTTGGTGCCCGTAAATTTGTCGTTCTCGACAACGATTTTGCCGCGCGACAATACGGTGTCAACTTTGCCGTCCACTTTGAAACCTTCCCACGAAGAGTGGTCCATGTTCATGTGGTGCTTGTCGTTAATGCCGATCGTTGTCTTGCCGTTTGGATCCCAGACCAGAATGTCTGCATCCGAACCCGGAGCAATGATGCCCTTTTGTGGGTACATGCCAAACATGCGCGCTGGTGACGTGCTGCAGGTTTCCACCCATCGCTCGAGCGAAATTTCGCCTTGCACAACACCCTGATAGATCAGTTCCATGCGGTGCTCGACTGAGCCCATGCCGTTAGGAATCTTGGAGAAGTTGCCAATTCCAAGTTCCTTTTGGTCTTTCATGCAGAACGGGCAGTGGTCGGTTGAAACAACGGCCAACTCGTTCATGCGCAAGCCCTTCCACAAGTCGGCGTGGTGATTGTGCTTGTCGTGCTTGCTTCTAATTGGTGGCGAGCAAACATACTTCGCACCTTCGAAGCCTGGCTTGGCAAGGTGATCTTCCAACGTCATGTACAGATACTGCGGGCAGGTTTCAGCAAATACGTTGAGCCCCTCATGGCGAGCCTCGGCCAACGCATTGAGCGCTTCCGAAGCCGACATGTGCACGATGTACAACGGCACGTTGCCCGCAACTTTGGACAACACAATTGCGCGGCTGGTTGCTTCACCCTCCAGCAAGCTTGGTCGGCTGTAGCTGTGGTACTTCGGGTCGGTTTCGCCGCGCGCGATGTGCTGTTGCACTAATACGTCGATAGCAATGCCGTTTTCGGCGTGCATCATGATGGTGGAACCGTTGTTGCTTGCCTGCTGCATTGCTCGCAAGATTTGGCCGTCGTCCGAATAAAACACGCCTGGATACGCCATAAACAATTTGAATGATGTAATTCCCTCGTTCTTTACGAGGTAATCCATGTCGGCAAGCGCCTGATCGTCGATGCCACCGATGATTTGGTGGAACGC
>CAZNBF010000106.1:0-3849 GCA_964571325.1 uncultured Acidimicrobium sp. | reverse complement strand
TTGATCGACATGTTCGAAGAGTCGCGTGCAGTAGAGCACAACGAACGGTTGGTGTCGGGCAAGCGCGGTTTGCATTCGTCGGCCAGCCTGTTGGCCGCTGCCACGTCGGGTGGTGCAACATCTCTTGGTTGGGGTGCACATGGCATTCAGCCGGGTGCGCCGGCCGACTTCATTGCGCTTTCACTGATGTCGGTTCGCCTCGCATCGTTTGATCCGCGCCAAGCCGCTGCCCACATTGTGCACAGCGCGTCGCCTGCCGATGTTCGTGATGTGTGGATGGGCGGGCGCCAAGTAGTGGCCGATCATCGACACACCGAATTGAGCGATGTCATTGGTGGGCTTCGCAGCGCTATCCAAGCTGTCGTTACACTGTAAGCACTATGGCTATTCTCCCAATCGCAACCGTTGGTCATCCAGAACTCAAAATCGTCGCTAAGGAAGTCACTCGCGAAGAGCTTGCCTCTGCCGATGTGCAGCAATTCATCGATGATCTTGTAGAAACAATGCGACATGCCAACGGCGCGGGCCTTGCAGCAACGCAGGTACTTCGCCACCAGCGCATTTGCGCAGTTGAAGTTGAAAACAACCCTCGCTACCCATACAAGCCACGCGTGCCTCTCACCATTTTGGTCAACCCAGTCATCACATTCCTCGATGATGACAAGTTCGACAACATGGAGGGCTGCTTGTCCGTTCCGGGCATTCGTGGCCAGGTTGCCCGAAACACCCGCATTCATGTGAAGGCGTGGGACCGCTTTGGCAACGACATCGACACCGAAGTGCGTGGCCTCACCGCTTGCACCTACCAGCACGAGTTCGATCACTTGGATGGCTTGTTGTTCCTCGACAAAGTGACCGACCCGGGAACCCTCACCACGTGGGACTCGTTCAACCAGTTTCACCACGACGCATTCGTAGCGCGTGCAAAAGCGCTGGTTGCTAAACACGGTTCGTAATGTTTGCACTGACCGGTATCGGTCATTTAGTTACGAACGATGAAACTGTTGGCCAGGGCAAACTTGGCGTACTCAACGATGCTGCAATTGTCGCCGATGATGTAGGAAACATCTCGTGGGTGGGCAAGCAAGCCGATTTAGCAAACCACTTCGATGGCAAGCCAACAGATGTTGGCGGCCGAGCAGTCATTCCCGGCTTCGTCGACAGCCATACGCACTTGGTGTTTGCTGGCGACCGCGCACTGGAGTTCGAATCGCGCATGCAGGGCAAGCCCTATGCGGCGGGCGGCATCAAAACCACTATGGCCGCAACACGTGCTGCATCCGACGAAGCACTTGCCGCAAATGTCGCACGCTTGGCGAGCGAGGCGCTTGCTTCGGGAACCACCACACTCGAGGTGAAGTCGGGTTATGGCCTCTCGGTTCGCGATGAGGCCCGCTCCCTTGTTGCTGCGAAAACCGCAACGACGGAAACCACATTCTTGGGAGCACATGTTGTTCCGCCCGATACCAACGCCGACGACTACGTGGCCTTGGTGCAGGGCGAGATGCTTCAGGCTTGCAAAGGTCATGCCAAATGGATCGACGTGTTCTGCGACCGCGGTGCGTTCGATGTGGATCAGGCACGTGCCATTCTGCAAAGCGGTGCGGCCGCTGGGTTGAGCACCCGCATTCATGCCAATCAGTTGCAGCAGGGCGGAGGGGTGCAGCTTGGCGTGGAGTTAGGCGTTGCCTCGTGCGACCACTGCACACATTTGTCGCAACTGGATATAGAAGCCCTTGCCAGCGCTAGTGCAACCACTGTTGCCACGTTGTTGCCAACAGCGGAGTTGTGCACACGCTCACCATTCCCTGATGCGCGCAAACTGATCGATGCTGGCGTCACCGTTGCCTTGGCATCGGACTGCAACCCTGGATCGTCATACACGTCCTCAATGCCGCTTGTCATCGCGCTTGCCGTAATCAATATGGGCATGACGTGCGATGAAGCGGTATGGGCTGCAACTGCTGGTGGAGCGCAAGCATTGCGCCGAACCGACGTGGGAAACCTTCGTGTTGGCTCACGAGCCGACATGGTGGTGCTCGATGCGCAAAGCCACATTCACTTGGCTTACAGGCCAGGTGTGCAACAAGTTGGCGCGGTTATCCGTGGCGGAAAGACAGTTGTCGGCACCTTTTAGCGAGTGATCGCGCTGCGCAGTGATATTGCGCTGTTAGTTGCGGCTTCAACATGGTCGCCCGTCACGGTGAGGTGCCCCATTTTGCGTCCCGCGCGAGCATCTTTCTTGCCGTACAGATGTAAATGGGCGCAAGAGTCGGTATCGGCAAGTTCAAAGAGCGGCTCTCCGTTGGCCCAACGATCTCCGAGAAGATTGACCATCGCTACAGCGGAACAGGTCATGGACGGATCTCCGAGGGGTTCACCAACAAGTGCTCTCACTTGCTGTTCAAATTGGCTGGTACGCGCCGCATCAAGGGTCCAGTGGCCGCTGTTGTGCGGGCGAGGTGCAAGTTCGTTGACGAAGAGTCTGTTGTCGGAAACAAAGAACTCCACGGCAAGGACGCCCACGTAGTCAAGTTTTTCTGCAATCTTGGTTGCCGCCGACTTGCCTTGATCCAGCATTTGAGAATCGAGTTGTGACGGGGCTGTACTGACATCTAAAACACCATTCAGGTGAACATTTTGCGTCGGCGCGAATAGCGCAATCTGGCCTTGCTCGCTGCGGGAGATAATGACAGAGAATTCGGCGTCAAGAGCGATTTTTTGTTCAACGACGCAAGGAACATTTCCAAGTTCATTCCAGTGATCCGAAATGTTGGAAAGTTGTTTGACGGTTTGTTGCCCTTTGCCGTCGTAGCCGTTGCGGCACGTTTTCATGATCAGTGGAACACTGAACGGATCGAGATGCGTCTCGGCAACTCCATAGTGGGTAATTCTTGCGACATCATCTCGGGTTTCCAGCACTTCGTATGGCGCAACAGATAATCCAATGGATTGACAGAACTGCTTTTCCTCACGACGATTTTGAGCAATTGCAACCGCTGAAGGGGATGGACGAACGGCTACCTGTTGCGCCAGGTGCTCCAGTGCCGTCACGGGCGGGTTTTCAAACTCAATGGTGACTGCACTGCACATTGATGCAAGCTGGTCGAGCGCCTCGATGTCGTCGAACGGGGCAACGATATGGATGTCTGCGTTAACGCCCGCAGGTGCGTGTGGATCAGGATCCAGAACCGCTGTTTTGTAGCCCATGTTTTTTGCAGCTAGTACGAAATAGTTTCCGAGTTGGCCACCACCAAGAACGCCCAGCATTGCTGTCATTAAGCAGGTGGGAGAACGCTTGACACTGCTTCATCATGGCGTGTCCGGCGATATTCAAGAAGGGCTGCGTGAAGTTGTTTGTCTTCGTGGGCCAGCATGTGGATGGCAAACAGTGCAGCGTTCGTTGCACCTGCCTCACCGATTGCAAAAGTAGCCACAGGAATTCCAGCAGGCATTTGCACAATGGAGTACAACGAATCTGCTCCAGCCAAATGGGTTGTCGGAATGGGCACACCGAGCACGGGAACGCTGGTCTTTGCTGCGAGCATGCCAGGAAGATGGGCCGCACCGCCAGCACCAGCGATGATCGCCCTTATGCCGCGCGTTGATGCTGTTTCTGCATAGGCAAACAATTCATCGGGCATCCGATGCGCCGAGAGAACTTGTACTTCGTGTGGAATCTGAAAGCGGTTCAACATCTCCACTGTTTTTGACATCACTGGCCAATCGGAAGTCGAGCCCATTACGACACACACAATTGGAGATGGCTGCTGTGTCACTTTCTCAGACTAGACCGAAGTGAGGTTGCTCACCGAAACAGTGAGGTGCAGATTTACTTTCTGTAAAGCC
>CAZNBF010000105.1:0-3907 GCA_964571325.1 uncultured Acidimicrobium sp. | reverse complement strand
AGCAACGGTGCGGTTTCGCCAACCACGCGAGCGGTTCCCAAAATTGCGGCAGTGATCAGACCGCTGCGAACTGTTGGTAACACGATCATCATTGTGGTTCGCCACTGACGCGCACCCAATGCGAAGCTTGCCGAGCGCAAATCCTCTGGAACCAATTTCAATACTTCTTCCGACGTACGCGCCACGGTTGGAAGCATCAGAATGCCCAATGCGAATGAGCCGGCAAGGGCGCTAAACGAGTTAGTTGCGTTGACATACGTGGTGTAGATGAAGAGACCAGCCACGATTGAAGGAACACCACTCATCGACTGAATAACAAAGCGCACAATATAGGTGAATCGGCCACGAACTTCAGTTAGGTAAACACCGCTCAGAATGCCAAGTGGCAACGTGATCAATGTTGCAATAATCACCATGATCAATGAGCCCAGAATTGCGTGGCCAGCACCACCCATACTGAGAACATCGTCTGGCGTGGTGGTACGCATGTCGCTGTACAGGAAGTTGGGTCGAAGGCCCTTGGCGCCCTTGATTAATACGCTCACAAAAATGGACATCCATGGAATGAACGCGGCAACGGCCGCAGCAGTGATCAACAAACTTGCAACGTTGTTTCGGCGCTCTTTCGCAATAAGTTTTCTGCCGCGAACCAACGTGACGCCGAGTACTACAAAAAAACTTGCGAATAGCCAGCCGTCGACGCCGGCAAAACCCGTAATGAGTACGAAAACCGCGGAAGCAAATGCAACCGCCGCTGCAAAAATGATGTCTTTCCGCTGTGCCGACTTTGGTCGTTTCCAGGGCTGCGTTGGTGTTGGCACCGCCGCCAATGGCTGTGTTGCTTCGTTGACAATGCTCATGCGGCAGCCCTTGCGGAACGATTAACGATGCCAGACGCAATCATGTTTACCGACAACGTGAGCACAAACAATACGAAGCCGGCAGCAACCAAGGCCTTCAATTCATCGGGCGTAGCCTCACCGAATTTGGTTGCGATGAGCGAAGCGACGTTGCCGCCTTCCGATTCGAGAATGCGAAATGTGTAACGGAAATTTAGATTGAGTACGAGGTACACCGCAACGGTTTCACCAAGTGCGCGACCCAAGCCAAGCATTGCGCCACCGACGACGCCGCTTTTGCCGAATGGCAACACAACGGTTTTGATTGCACCCCACTTGGAACCGCCAAGCGCGTAGCAAGTATCAATCAGTTCGCGCGGAGTGCGCGAGTACACCTCGCGAGCAACCGAGGTGGTGATCGGAGTAATCAATGCGGCAAGCACGAGGCCGGCGACGAACGGGCTACGACCGAAGTTGTCGGAAATGGAATTGAAAACTGGAATCCATCCCAACCGATCGGCAAGAAAGTTGGCCCACCTCTCGCCAAAACTCGTGAAGATCTGCACACCCCACAAACCAAAAATGAGTGAAGGAATTGCTGCAGCCAAGTCGAGCAATGAAACCAAAATTTTTCGTAACCGCTGCGGCGCATAAAACTCGAGGAACAATGCGCCGCCCATCGACATTGGCACAGCAAATATCAATGCAATAAAAGAAACAACAACAGTTCCCAACAGCATCGGTCCGATTGAGAAGTCGTTTGGAATTACACCGTCTTCGCTTCCAACGTTCCAGTTGGAACCGGTAATAAATTTGAAACCGCTTGATGCAAACACTTCTGCGCCACGAACGAACAAAAAGAACCCGATTAATCCAAGCAACACCAACGAGGTCATCGCCCCCGCGGTGACGATGCCGCGAAACACCTTGTCGCCGCGACTGAAGACAACGCTGAGCTCGCGCTTTTGGGGCAATGGCGCGGCGGTATTCACGCCTTTACTGTGTCAGGGGCAGGTAATCCCTAGGTGATCACTAGGTGAACGAAAAGTGAACAGTTACCCCTATAGGGCAGCCGCAGGCCTACTTTGCGGCTTTGAAGCCCTCTTCCAAGTCGGCGAGGATGTCGTCGATGGTCTCGAGACCAACCGACAAACGCACGAGGCCTGGAAACACGCCGGTCGACTTTTGCTCTTCCGGTGTGAGCTGGCTGTGCGTTGTTGATGCTGGGTGAATGACGAGGCTTCGCACGTCACCAATGTTGGCCACGTGGCTGTGCAACGTGAGGCCCGCAACAAACTTCTGGCCGGCTTCTACGCCGCCCTTGATGTTGAATGCGAGTACCGAGCCGTAGCCCTTTCCTTTTCCGTACTTCTTCGCACGCTCGTGCCACTTGCTGGTGGGCAAGCCGGCGTAAAACACTTCTTCCACTTGCGGATGCTTGGCAAGGAACTCGCCAACTTTTTGTGCGTTGGCCCAGTGGCGATCCATGCGGAACGACAATGTTTCAAGACCTTGCAAGAAGTTGAACGCGTTGTCTGGTGTTGTTGCCATTCCCAAGTCGCGCAACATTTGTACGCGTGCCTTGATGATGTACGAACCTGCGCCAAGCGCTGGCCAATATGCGAGGCCGTGGTACGAAGGATCTGGTTCGGTGAAGTTAGGGAACTTGTCGTTTTGGCTGAAGTCAAATGTTCCGCCGTCGATGATTGCTCCACCGATTGACGTTCCGTGTCCGCCGATGAACTTGGTGAGTGAATGCACCACGATGTCTGCACCCCACTCGATTGGACGAATGAGATACGGGGTTGGCACCGTGTTGTCAACAATGAGTGGCACGCCAACTTCGTGTGCAACCTTGCTGATGCCTTCGATGTCAAGCACGTTGTTGCGCGGGTTCGCCAAGACTTCGCCGTAGAACGCTTTGGTGTTTGACTTGGCTGCTGCACGCCACTGATCGAGATTGTCTGGGTCTTCAACGAACGTGACTTCAATTCCAAGCTTTGGCAACGTGTAGTGGAACAAGTTGTAGGTGCCGCCGTACAGGCTTGGCGAAGCAACGATGTGTGAACCTGCTTCTGCAAGCGTGAGGATTGCAAGCAACTCGGCCGACTGACCGCTGGAAACCGCAAGTGCGCCTGGCAAACCAACTGCTGTTGCGGTGCCACCTTCGAGCGATGACAAGCGTGCTTCAAGCACACCCTGTGTTGGGTTCATGATGCGCGTGTAGATGTTGCCGATTTCGGCAAGCGCGAACAGATTCTGTGCGTGCTGCGCGTCGCGGAACACGTAGGCCGTGGTGCGATACACAGGAACGGCGCGTGCGCCCGTTGCCGAATCTGGCTCTTGGCCGGCGTGAATTTGACGTGTTTCGAAACCCCAGTTGTTAGTCATGGCAAGCACCCTAGAGGGCAATTGTTGACCTAACAACTCGGGATTAGAAATTGGCGGAAATTAGGGGCCGAACCCCCATTTCCCTAGCCTCCTGAAACTTCGGAGACCTTCTTCTTGCCCTTCGAAATCCACGGCATCATGCTGCGCAACTGTGCTCCAACCTTTTCGATTGGGTGATTACGGCCAGCATTCTGCAGCTCGCTGAAACGCTTACGACCGCTGTCGCTTTCGTTGATCCACTCTTCAGCAAACTTGCCATTTTGAATCTCGCCAAGAATCTTTTTCATCTCGGCTTTTGTCTCGGCAGTGATGATGCGTGGACCACGCGACACGTCGCCATATTCGGCGGTGTCGGAAATGGAGTAACGCATACCTGCGATGCCTTCTTCGTACATCAAGTCGACAATCAGTTTCACTTCGTGCAAGCACTCGAAGTACGCCATCTCTGGCTGATAGCCAGCCTCGACAAGAGTTTCGAAACCAGCCTGAACGAGCGACGTAAGACCGCCGCAGAGCACAACTTGTTCGCCGAACAAATCGGTTTCGGTTTCTTCGGTGAACGTTGTTTCGATGACACCCGCACGTGCGCCACCGATTGCTTCGGCGTACGACAATGCAAGCGCTTTGGCCTTGCCCGTTGCGTCTTGATGCACAGCAATCAACGCTGGAACTCCGCC
>CAZNBF010000104.1:0-3943 GCA_964571325.1 uncultured Acidimicrobium sp. | reverse complement strand
CCGGCGAAACCTTCACGCTGAAAAAGCCCGAGCAATTCGTCGTTCAGCCGTTCGCGAGTGATTTCATCAAGCGCGCCAAACGGCTCGTCGAACAGAAAAACGCGTGGCTTCATCACTAACGAACGCGCTAGCGAAGCGCGCATACGCATGCCGCCCGACAACTGGCGCGGGTATTTATCGGCAAAACCATCGAGGCCTACAAGGCTGATCGCCTCTTGCGCGCGGCGCTGGCACTCTGCTTTTGTTTCGCCATGCAACTCGGCAAGCAACTCGATGTTCCGTTGCACTGTGCGCCAAGGCAACAAAGTTGCGTCCTGGAACACGTATCCAATGCTGTCTCTATCTACTGCACACGCACCCTGCGTCTGGGTTTCCAAACCGGAAGCAATACGCAGCAGGGTTGATTTGCCGCAACCAGAGGGCCCGACAACCGTCACAAACTCGCCTGGGGTTACCGACAACGAGACATTTTCGAGGGCTTGCGTACCGTCTGGAAACGTCATACCCACGTTGTCGAATTGCAGCGCTCCGATCACGGTGGTCACGCTAGTTTGACCGCAGGCCCAATACTCATCGGAGTAGTCTGAGACGCGTGAAGTCTTCGCTGAGTGGCCTGATTGACGAATCTGTCACCATCATCAGGGAAGTTGCAGCCGAATTTGAACGCCCAGTCTTGTTGTTTTCGGGCGGCAAGGATTCGGTCGTCATGTTGCACCTGGCAGTGCGCGCGTTTGCCCCGGCACGCATTCCCTTCCCCGTCATGCATATTGATACCGGACACAACTTTTCCGAAGTCATCGAGTTTCGCGATCGCTGCGTTGCCGAAATGGGCGTGCAACTAATTGTTGGTTCGGTGCAGGCATCTATTGACGCAGGGCGCATTGCCGACGTCAGCGGCCCTCGCGCAAGCCGCAACCCACTGCAAACAGTGACACTTCTCGACTCCATTGCCGAACACAAGTTTGACGCAGTTTTTGGCGGTGCAAGGCGAGACGAAGAACGCGCTCGAGCCAAAGAACGCGTCTATTCACACCGCGACTCATTCGGTCAGTGGGACCCAAAGAATCAGCGCCCAGAACTATGGGGCATCTACAACGGCCGCCATAACAAGGGCGAACACTTCCGAGTATTCCCCATCTCGAACTGGACCGAGCTCGATATCTGGACGTTCATCGCCGAACACAACATCGATCTTCCAAGCATCTATTACGCGCACCGTCGCCCCGTGTTTCGCCGCGACAACATGTGGATGGCAGTAACCGACTTCTTGCAGCCAGAAGCAAACGAGGTTGTCGAGGAGCAGCTGGTTCGCTTCCGAACAGTTGGCGACGCAACGTGCACCGCCGCCATCGAGTCGAGTGCCTCCACTGTGGACGACATCATCGCCGAGACTTCAGTAGCGCGCGTGACCGAACGTGGCGCCACTCGCGCCGACGACCGCATGTCGGAAGCCGGCATGGAAGATCGCAAACGGACGGGCTACTTCTAATGGAACGCTTGCGCTTTGCAACGGTTGGTTCTGTTGACGACGGTAAGTCGACACTGATTGGACGACTGCTCTACGACTCGAAGAGCATCTTCGAGGATCAGTTAGAGCACATCGAAGCGGTGAGCAAGCGCCGCGGCGACGACTATGTAGACCTTTCGCTACTCACCGATGGCTTAAGGGCCGAGCGCGAGCAAGGCATCACCATCGATGTTGCGTATCGCTATTTTGCAACGCCAAAACGTTCATTCATCATTGCCGACTGCCCGGGCCACATTCAGTACACACGCAACATGATTACTGGTGCATCCAACGTTGACTTGGCAATTGTGCTGATCGATGCGCGCACCGGCGTGATCGAGCAAACACGACGACACAGCCTGCTCGTTTCGTTGCTTGGTGTGCCCCACTTGGTTATCTGCGTAAACAAGATGGACTTGGTTGGCTACGACCAAGAAGTATTCGACCGAATTCGTGCAGAGTTTGAAGAGTTTGCTTCCCGTCTCGATCTGCAAGACGTTACGTTCCTACCCATCAGCGCACTTGCTGGCGACAACGTAGTTTCGCGTTCGCCCAACATGCCGTGGTTCGAGGGCTCCACACTCTTGCATCACCTCGAAAACGTTTATACCGCTAGCGATGACAACCGCATCGATACGCGGTTCCCTGTGCAGTACGTCATTCGCCCACAGCGCGCCGACTACCCCGATTACCGCGGGTACGCGGGGCGTGTTGCAGGTGGAATGCTGCGCGTAGGCGACGAAGTAATGGTGCTGCCTTCAGGGCTCACCAGCGTCATCACGGGCATTGATTCGCCACTTGGCCCCGTCGAGCAAGCGGGGCCCGGCGCTGCAGTCACGGTGTTGTTGCAAGATGATCTATCGATATCTCGCGGAGACATGCTGTGCCGCCCCAACAACAGGCCACGAGTTGCTCAAGAGCTAGAGGCAATGGTGTGCTGGATGGACGACGCATCGCCGCTTCAAACGAACAAGATTTATTCGGTCAAGCACACCAGCCGAGTTGTACGCGCAAAATTCACGGATGTCTTGTACCGACTAAATATCTCCAACTTGCACCGTGAAACCGATGTAACTGGTTTGCAAATGAACGAAGTTGGCCGCGTCACTTTGCACACCACTGCCCCGTTGATGTTTGACGACTACCACCAGAATCGCTCGACGGGCTGTTTCATCATCGTCGACGAAGCCACTGGCCAAACTGCCGGCGCAGGAATGCTGTTGTCCCCTCGCACATGAACACACCCATCTGGCATCAGCCGAGCATGAGTCGGCAAGAACGCTGGGATTCACTTGCATTTCACGGAATGACGTTGTGGCTCACGGGGCTTTCGGGTTCCGGCAAATCAACAATTGCGCATGAGCTTTCGCGACAATTGGTTGAAGATGGTGTTTACTCATACGTTCTGGACGCCGACAACGTGCGGCACGGCCTCAATAACGATCTTGGGTTTTCCGATGCCGACCGAACCGAAAACGTACGCCGTGTTGCCGAGGCAGCACGGCTGTTTGCCGACTCTGGTGCAGTAACTATTGTCCCCATCATCAGCCCATTCGCAAGCGGTAGAGAACACGCGCGCAACATCCATACCGAAGACGGTCTCACGTTCCTAGAGGTTTTCGTGGCAGCCAGCCTCGAAACGTGTGAGGAGCGCGACACCAAGGGGCTGTATGCCAAGGTTCGATCCGGCGACATGAAGGGGCTCAGCGGTGTGGATGCACCGTACGAGGCACCCGTTTCTCCAGACATCGTTGTTGGTGACAACGAACAAAGTGTTGAGGCATCGGTTGCAATACTGCGCAGCGCAGTGATGGCACGTATCGAGATTGGCCGGTAACGAAAAGTGACCAACGAACAGCAACACAACCTGCCCGAGCTGTTGGGTTATGCGCTCGTTGCTCCGCGCATCAAAGTGATGTACGTGCCGACAACCAAGGTGGCCTGCAGCACCTTGAAGTTGTTTATCTCGCAGGCCGAGGGCTGCTACAACGCCTCAGTTGCACAAGAGATCATTACCCCGAACATCTCACAAGAACAGACTGTTCACAACTACCGCGTGCACGGGCTGACACGTTTTTTGGACATGAGCGATAAAGAGAAATGGGAGATAATCAATTCGCCAGACTGGCTGCGTGTCGCCGCGCTTCGCGACCCAATTAAGCGCGCGTATTCGTCTTGGGAAAACCGTGCGTTCCTGAGGGCGCCTGGTACACCGCAGAGCGTCATCGACGCTTGCGGCGACGTATTGGTCGATGGCCGAGTCGACGTGGCAGCAACATTTAAGAAGTTTGCACGCGCAATTCATGCCGACCGCGACTCGTTTGCAATCGACGACCACTTCCGCCCCCAGTTCAACACGTTGTATTCCAACCAAGTGCACTACCACCACCTCATTCGCATCGATAACCACGGCGAGATGCAGAACCTTGCCGACAT
>CAZNBF010000103.1:0-3993 GCA_964571325.1 uncultured Acidimicrobium sp. | reverse complement strand
GCCGAGGCCTACTGGACCTGCAACTGGGAAGATGATGTCTGCGCCTTCGTCGGCCATGCTCTTCGCAATGCTGGTGCCCTTGGTCTGGTCACTGAAGTCACCAGAGAAGGTTCCGTCTTGCTTAGCAATGTCCCAACCAAGAACCTTCACTGAAGTTCCCTTTTGAGCGTTGTAGTACTCGACGCCCTTTGCGAAACCCTGCATGAAGATTGCTACTGGTGGAATGTTGATTCCACCGAAGGTTCCTACAACACCCGACTTGGTTGTTGCGGCTGCCATGTAACCAGCCAAGAATGATGGCTGATCGGTTGCGAAGGTAAGGCCCTGAACGTTTGCTGCCGAAGTGTTGGAGTCAACAATTGCGAACTGAACGGTTGGGTTTGCCTCTGCTGCTGCCTTCGTTGCATCTGCGAGCAAGAAGCCCACGGTTACGATGACGTTGCAACCCTTGTCAACGAATGACTGAAGGTTTGGCTGGTAGTCGGCATCTGATGCTGACTCGAGCAAATCAATGCTTACACCGAGCTCTGCTTCTGCAAGCTTGAGACCGTCATAGGCGTTCTGGTTGAATCCCTTGTCATCAACGCCACCGATATCGGTGACTTCGCAGGCCAAGCCTGTTGGTTCGGCTGCTGCTGCTGTTGTGTCTGAAGTCGAATCCGAGCTACCGCAAGCGGCAAGACCGAATACTGCTACGAGACCAACTGCGAGACCTTTTAGAGTCTGCTTTCTCATGTTTATTTTCTCCCTCTTATGCGCCGACGTCGACGCATATGTTTGTTGGTGAGAACAGAATAGTCCAAGAAAATAAAAGGTTTTTACCAAGTGTCGATCATTGGGCGCTTTTTGCCTGTGCGTGTTTGTGGTTTTGGGCACGCGTTTAGGGTGTGGATAACTCGGGCCCTGGTGTTGGCAGGGTCGATTACATCGTCAATTTCCGTATGGCTGGCCATGCTCAGCGCGCTTCCACGGCGATAGGCCGCCGCAATCAGCGACTCTTCAAGCGCAGCACGTTCGGCCAGCGAACTCGCGGCATCCAGTTCCCGCTTGAAGCCGAGACGGATGGCACCCTCCAATCCCATGCCCCCGAACTCGCCTGTTGGCCACGAAACAATCATTTCCTTGGCATGAAAACTTCCCCCGGCCATGGCCTGCGCCCCAAGCCCGTAACCCTTTCGAAGCACCACTGTCAACCACGGAACAGTGACGCTTGCTGCCGTCACAAACAGCCTGCCGAAGTGTCGGACCTGAGCGCCCTCTTCGGCTTCGGGGCCAACCATAAAACCCGGCGTGTCGCACAACGAAACAATGGGAATATCGAATGCATCACACAACTGCACGAAACGCGCCATCTTGTCGGCAGCGGGCGCGTCGATAGCGCCGCCGAGATGGGCTGGGTTGTTTGCAATGACACCAACGCTGCGGCCTTCAATGCGGCCAAGCGCCGTAATGATGCCCACACCAAACTCTTTTCGCAATTCCAATACCGAATCAATGTCGCACAACAACTCGACCGCACGACGACTGTCATATATACGAGTGCGCTGTTCGGGCACAACCGAACGCATCTCTACATCTGCGTGACGCGCATACGTTGGCAACGTGCCTTGAAAGTAAGCGAGATATTTCTTCGCGGTAATGACTGCTTCGCGCTCGTCTGCAACACGTACATCGACGACGCCATTCCCCACCTGAGTTGCAATGGGGCCAATGTCGGATGGCTTCACAACACCAAGACCACCGCCTTCAATCATTGCAGGGCCGGCCATACCAATATTTGCGTCCTCTGTTGCAATGATCACATCGCAACACCCAAGCAAGGCTGCGTTTCCCGCAAAGCAATAACCCGATGCAATACCAACAAGCGGCGCTAAGCCCGACAACTTCGCAAACGATGCGAATGACATCACGTCTAGGCCCGCAACTCCTGGCGCATCGGTATCGCCTGGTCGGCCTCCCCCGCCTTCAGCAAACAGCACAACAGGCAAACGATTGCGTTGCGCGATCTCGAAGAGCCTGTCTTTCTTGCGATGGTTGATGAAACCTTGCGTGCCCGCCAGCACTGTGTAGTCGTATGCAACTACTGCGCACTGCGCACTTTGCAACCCAATGACGTCTGCATTAATGGTGGCTACACCCGTGATCAAACCATCTGCAGGCGTGTTGGCAATGAGATCTTCCTCGCTTCGGCGAGCGCGTTGCGCTGCAACACCAAAACCGCCGTACTCAACGAATGATCCGTCATCCACCAAGTCGGCGATGTTCTCTCGAGCCGTGCGTTGCCCCTTGGCATGGCGCTTGGCAACCGCCTCGTCGCGGGCAGAATCGTCCAATAACGCCCGACGACGTTGATACTCGGCCAAGTCTGCTCGACCTACCGAACTGGTTGCGGTTTGTTCAGTTGAGATTTTCGAAACACTCGATGGCTCGCAATGAACGAGTTCTTCGCCTTCGCGAACGGTTTGCCCCACAACCACAGCAATGGATACAACGACGCAATCGAAGGAAGCAACTACGGGGTGTTCCATCTTCATCGACTCGATTACAACCAGCTCAGTGCCGGTGGAAACGACTTGACCAACCGCAACCTTTACCGCGACGACGGTGCCAACAAGGGGTGACCGTTCGACGATTGCGCTCATACGCCGACTGTAGACAACTTTGCGTTAGGCCTTCGCACGCGTTGCACGCAAGAGGGGGTCGGCGAGGCGAAGCGCAGTATCGGCGAAGCGCATCACGCGGCCCGCAGCACCCGGCGTATTGGAGTCGATGAGGTTGCCCATGACTGCAAGCGTGATGTCGGCTGCCGACTGAGTACCAACCGCAACTCGAAGGCCGGGACGAAGCAACCAGGGGTGCCCGATGATGAAGCTAAACCGCCGCCCCGTGCGCAGAAATGCATCGAAGCGCTCCCCAACCAATCGGTCGTAGTCGGCGCTGGCTGTTGCAGGATTGTGCACGAAACATTCGATTGCCAACATTCCAGATTCGAGCGCGTAGTCGATACCTTCACCATTCATCGGGTTGACGAAACCAGCAGCATCTCCAATTGCCACCCAGCCCGGGCCATGTCTTCGCACGCAACTCATTGGCAATCGCCACGCTCGCGGCTTGTCGATGTACTCGCCGAGCGACCACGACTCTTTGACGAGCGATCGGTATTGATCGAGCAACGTGTTGAGGTTGAGTTTTTTGAAGCCTTTCATCGTGCTCAGTGCGCCTACACCTATGTTGACGGTGCCATCGCCTGCGGGAAACATCCACCCGTATCCAGGAACAGGCGTGCCGTGTTCATCGCGCAAACTCAAACATGCTTCCAAGTGCCGCTCGGCATGGCGAGGGCTTGGAACATACGCGCGTATTGCAAGACCGAAGGTTTCGTTCGGGTCGCGAACTGCGCCAAGCATTTTTGCAGCAGCCCCCTGCGCGCCAGATGCCAACACCACCAACGATGCTCGAATCTCTTCAGTGCCCACAACGACGCCAACCGCGCGACCGTCTTCAATAAGCGGAAGCGCCTCGCTCTCAAAGCGCACTTCTGCACCCGCGGCAATCGCTACATCAAGCAGATGATTATCAAACCGATGGCGTGGCCACACACCGCCATGATTTGGAAACCTGTCGGTTGTTGGCCAAGCCAACTCGCGCTGCTTCTTGCCAGCAATCATCCGCAAGCCATCGATTCGATGTGCAATCGAATGATCGATTTGCAATTCGTTTAGCGCCGCTATCGCCCTTGGAGTAAGCCCGTCACCGCATACCTTGTCGCGCCCATACGGAGCCTTTTCGCAGAGCAGCACCCGAAGCCCAGCACGCGCCGCAGCAATTGCCGTGGCCGAGCCGCCTGGCCCGCCACCAATAATTGCGACGTCATAATGCATAGGTATTGAGCCTGCCAGTGATGGTGCAACGATGCCAAGCCGACATCGCCACAATGAGTGGGCCAGGTGGGGATTGAACCCACGACCAAGGGATTATGAGTCCCCTGCTCTG
>CAZNBF010000102.1:0-4045 GCA_964571325.1 uncultured Acidimicrobium sp. | reverse complement strand
CGCTCGCCTCAATCATCACGTGAATTAGCCCGCTCACTGAAAACCACGAAGTACGAAATCAACAACATCTTGTATCACCAGCCAGAACTATTCGAAAAAGAAGGAACCTCACCACCAATGTGGTCTAACAAAGGAGAAATACAATGAGCAATGCAACATGGTCCGTCACCGGAGTCCTCTCCGATTTCATCGAAGACTCCCGCCGCGCAGAAATGCACATCACCGTGGATGAAGGGGTCATCGTGATGTACTTGCGTCTCGACAACAGCGACACTGCCAATTCGGTATTGGAGGCTGCGCGCAATTTGGCCGGCGAACGCGTTACTGCCACAGGCCAAATCGAGCCACACACCGACGCAAAACTGCGCTCGCCTTACTTCCTCAGCCCCAGCACCCTTGTCACCGCCTAGAGTTGCTGCAGCCGAAGGGAACCGTATTCACATGAAATTCGATCGCATGATTGTTCTCGACTTTGAGACCACGGGCTTGCAGCCTGGGTATCGCCCCGTCGAGATCGCCTGGGTCGAGTTCGACTCCTTATATAACGAGTTGCAGTCGGTCACTTCGCTCATCGACCCCGAGATCCCCATCGAGCCAGGCGCACAAAAGGTGCACGGCATTTCCAAGGAAATGCTGGCAGGCAAACCAACTTTGGAGCAGTTCCTTCAGGGCAGCCATGCGGGCAAGTTTGCAGACGAACATGTTCTTGTTGTTGCCCATAACGCAGCATTCGACTTGCCCATGTTCAAGCCATTCTGCAAAAAGGCAACGGCGTTGTGCACCATGCGGCTTTCACAGGCGCTGTACCCCACCGCCGAGAACCACAAACTGCAAACCATGGCCAGCATGTTCAACGTCACGATCGAACCAACTCACCGCGCACTAGACGATGCCGGTGCATGCTTTCAGTTGCTGAAAGCCATTGCCGACAAACACGAGAAGTCGCTGGACGAACTTGTCACCATCGCATCCGAATCCTCGCCAGAAAGCGTGATGCCATTCGGCAAGCACAAAGGCATCAAGATAAAAGATTTGCCAAGCGACTACGTTGCGTGGCTCTCTGAAAACCTAGAACCAACGCACTGGATTCACGCCGTACTTATCGAGATGTAGCTAGATGCTGCCTGTGTCCAACAGGTGTTGAAACTTGCCTGCACCAATTACAGGGATCTTCAACTCGGCTGCCTTCGTCACTTTTGAAGCACCAGGGTCTTCACCCACAACAACGCAGTAGGTTTTCGCACTGACCGAACCTGGCGATTTACCACCACGATCTTTGATGGCTGCTTCGGCCTCTTCGCGCGTGAAGCCTTCAACACTTCCGGTTACAACCACCGCTTTACCAACAAGTGTCTGCGGCAGCGTCGACACTTGAACGTTGCCAAATTCAACGCCTGCCTTTTTCAGTTTGGCAATGATGGCCTTATTCGGTTTCTGGCTGCACCAATTGATAATTGATTGTGCAATAGAAGGGCCCACACCGTCGATGGTGCTCAGTTGCTCTTCGGTTGCAGTGACGATGTTGTCGAGTGTCCCAAATGTTTTGGCCAACGATTCGGACGCGGCAGGGCCCAAGTGTTTGATGCCAAGCGCAGTGAGCAGTTTGGGTAGTGGCTTCGATTTCGATTTTTCAAGTGCTTGCAGCAAGTTGGTTGCGCTCAGTTCGCCGAAGCCCTCTATTTGCAGCAGTTGTTCTTGCGTCAGGCTGTACAAGTCGCCAACATCCGAAATCAGTTGCAGATCGGATAACGCGAACACTGTTTTCTCACCAAGACCTTCAATGTCCATGCCGCCACGCGATGCGAAGTGGATGATGCGCTGATCGCGCTGAAACGGGCACGATGGCTCGACACAACGTGTGTCAGATTCGCCCTCGGCCTGAACCAATACCGACTTCAAGTCGCACGGGCACGTTTCGGGAAACTTCCATGGCTTGGAATTCTTTGGCCGTTTCTCTAGAACGGGGCCAACAACTTCAGGGATTACATCGCCGGCTTTGCGCACCACCACGGTGTCGCCTGGGCGCACATCTTTCAGTTGCACTTGCTCGCGATTGTGCAGCGTGGCCATGCCAACTGTGGAGCCGGCCACAACAACTGGCTGCAACACAGCGAACGGCGTGGCTCGGCCAGTGCGACCAATAGAAACCTGAATGTCGTCAAGAATGGTGTTGCGCTCTTCGGGTGCGAACTTGAAGGCAATGGCCCAGCGTGGCGCACGTGATGTGAAACCAAGTTTCTCGCGTTGGCCTAAGTCGTCCAGTTTTACTACTGCCCCATCTATCTCGTAGTCCAAGTTGTGTCGGTTGGCTTCGGCGCTCGCACAAAATGCCTCAGCCTGTTGCAACGTGTCCACAAGTTTGTGCTCGGTGTTTATGGGAAACCCGAGTTGTTTCAAATAGTCGAGTGTTTCGTGATGGCTGTTGAGTGCTGGAACACCTTGGGTCTCACCAAGTTGGTAAGCAAAAAATGCAAGGTTTCGAGACTTGGTGATGGACGGGTCTTTCTGTCGCAAACTTCCAGCACCAGCATTGCGAGGGTTTGCAGGAACAGCCTCGGGTTTCTTACCTTGCGCGATGCGTTGTTCGTTCTCGCGTTCTTTGTCGGCTTTGAATTGTTGAAAGGCTTTGATCGGCATGTACACCTCGCCCCTCACTTCAAGAACCTCGGGGATCTTGGTTCCCTTTGGCGCAGTGAGCTGCTTCGGAATTACCGAAATGGTCTTGATGTTTTCGGTGACGTCTTCGCCAACTTTTCCATCACCTCGCGTGGCGGCCTGCACGAGCACGCCATTCTCGTATCGAATACTCATGGCCAGGCCATCAATTTTCAGTTCACAAATCAGGCGCATGGGTTGCGCATTGTCCAACCCTTTTGCCGCCCTCTCGCCCCAGGCCTGCAACTCGTGGATATCCATTGCGTTATCCAGGCTGGTCATCGGTGCGCGATGCGTAACTGGCGCGAAGGTGGTGAGTGCCGGTGCGCCAACTTGGGCTGTTGGCGAATCCAGCGTGATCAGGCTGGGGTACTTGGCTTCCAACGCAATGAGTTCGCGCTTCAGTTCGTCGTACTCGGCATCACTTACCTCGGGTGCGTCGTGAGTGAAGTACTGCTCGTTGTGTTTGTTGATGATGTCGCGTAAATGCGCGGCGCGGGCCACATCGCTTTTTGAGGGTTTTGTGCTCGCCGCCATGTTCTCAACATTACTTGCGGGCTGTACTGCCCTAGGCTCGTGAGGTGATTTCAACACTGCTCACTCGCCTTTCCTGGCCAGTTCGGGTGTTGTGGATAATCGCTGCATTGTTGCCCAATTCACTCACCTCTGATGGGGCAACGCAAAGCGTTCTTCTTTGGGTGCTGTGGGGCCTAGTGGCGCTGGCAACCTGGTTGCATCACCCCATTTCTCTCACGGTGGTGCGCAGTATCACCCCAGTGGTGACTGCATGGCTATTGGCTGGTTTGCCCGATGCGTCTTGGGAAGCATTGCAAGTAGCTAGCGCGGTGTGCTCCGTCATTGCAGTAATGCTCATCTTCACTGCTGAATATGGGTTGCTCCACGTGCAGGCAGGTGCGTATGGCGACGAGCGTCGTTACTTGCTGAAGATTCCTGCACCGCTTGTATTGCCAACATTGCTTGCATGGGGTTTGTTGGTCCTCTTTGTTTGCTATCCACCCATTTTGTTGGCACAAAGCAATTTCATCCTTGGCATTCCGGGTTCAATCTTTGGCTTGCTGCTGCTCTGGAAACTCGCTCCGCAACTACATCGTCTCTCGTGTCGTTGGTTGGTTCGTGTTCCCGCAGGCTGGGTGGTGCACGACAGCGTTGTGCTGGCCGAAAACTTGATGGTGCGCAAGCACGATGTCGTCTCGATGAAGCTTGCCTTGTCCGACAGCGAGGCAATCGACCTCACCGGCATGACGCGTGGTGTGCCCATCGAGGTGCAACTTCGCGACATGACCGATGTTCGTCTATCGACGCTTACTGCTCGCCAGCTAAAGACGCTTGATGTTCTTCACGTGAAGGCATTCATGGTTGCGCCTTCGCG
>CAZNBF010000101.1:0-4063 GCA_964571325.1 uncultured Acidimicrobium sp. | reverse complement strand
CGCTGCATACGGTCGACAAGAATTTCGAGGTGCAACTCGCCCATTCCTGAAATAACTGTTTGCGCGGTTTCTTCGTCGGTGCGTACGCGGAAGGTTGGGTCTTCATCGGACAACGACTTCAGTGCCTTACCAAGCTTGTCTTGGTCGACTTTTGTCTTTGGCTCGATGGCCACGTGAATAACCGGCTCCGGGAATTCCATGCGCTCGAGAATGATTGGGTTGCCACGGTCGCACAGGGTGTCACCAGTGGTGACTTCCTTGAAACCGAGGCCGGCAACGATGTCGCCAGTCATTGCGGCGTCGATGTCTTCGCGCTGGTTTGCGTGCATCAACAACAAGCGACCAATGCGCTCGCGCTTTTCTTTGGTGGAGTTGTAGACCTCGTCGCCCTTATTGATGACGCCCGAGTACACGCGGAAGTAGGTGAGACGACCGAATGGGTCGGCAACAATTTTGAAAGCCAACGCCGAGAACGGTGCATCGTCGGATGCTTTGCGTGTGAGTGCTTCGTCGCTGTCTGGCTTCAAACCTGGGGTGTCTGGAATGTCGAGCGGGCTTGGCATGTAGTCGACAATGGCGTCGAGCATTTGCTGTACGCCCTTGTTCTTAAATGCGGAACCACACAAGATGGGCACGAAAGAAAACGACAGCGTTCCCTTGCGGATACCCATGCGCAGATCGGCATCGGAGAGATCGCCGTTCTCGAGGTACTTCTCCATCAACTCTTCGTCTTCGCTGGCAACAATGTCGAGCAACTCGGCGCGGTATTGCTTGGCCTTATCGACATACTCGGCAGGAATTTCGACGTCGGAATACTTGGAGTCTTTTTCGTCGCCGTCCCACACGATGGCCTTCATCTTGACGATGTCGATGATGCCCTGGTAGTTGGCTTCGCCGCCGTATGGCAATTGCAGAACTGCCGGAACAGCTTGCAGGCGATCTTTGATCATGTCGAGGGTGCGATAGAAGTTGGCACCGGTGCGGTCCATCTTGTTGATGAAGCACATACGAGGAACTTTGTACTTGTTGGCTTGGCGCCACACAGTTTCGGTTTGTGGCTCAACACCAGCAACCGAGTCGAATACGGCAACTGCACCGTCGAGTACGCGCAACGAGCGCTCTACTTCAATGGTGAAGTCCACGTGGCCCGGGGTGTCGATGATGTTGATGCGATGATCGCGCCAGAACGCTGTGGTTGCAGCCGAAGTAATGGTGATGCCGCGCTCTTGTTCCTGCACCATGTGGTCCATCACGGCGCCACCTTCGTGCACTTCACCGATTTTGTATGTCTTACCCGTGTAATACAACACGCGCTCGGTGGTGGTCGTTTTGCCCGCATCGATGTGGGCCATAATGCCAATGTTGCGGTAACGCTCTAACGGAAGATCACGCTTTGCCATGGGGGTTGTTCCTCAAACTTCGTTGCCGACTACCAGCGGTAGTGAGCAAAGGCCTTGTTCGACTCGGCCATCTTTTGCATATCGTCACGCTTCTTCATCGATGCACCCAAGCCATTGGATGCGTCCATGAGTTCGGCGGACAGACACTCGGCCATGGTCTTTTCACGACGTGAGCGAGCATTTTCTACGATCCAACGAATTGCCAACGTTGTGGCGCGACGTGGGCGTACTTCTACTGGCACCTGATAGGTGGCGCCACCAACACGGCGGCTGCGCACTTCAAGTGGTGGCTTGACGTTGTCGATGGCGCGCTTTACTGCTGCCAATGACTCGCCGCCTGTTTTGATTTCGATTGCTTTCATCGCGTCGTAAACGATGGACTGTGCGGTGCTCTTCTTGCCGTGCAACATCACTTTGTTGACGAGCTGTGTAATGAGCAGTGAGCGATACACCGGATCTGGTGTCATCTCGCGACGAATTGCTGGACCTTTACGTGACATAGTTTCTTCCGCCTACTTCTTCTTCGCGCCGTAACGACTACGTGCTTGCTTGCGATCTTTTACACCGGCAGCATCGAGTGCGCCGCGAATAACTTTGTAACGAACACCTGGCAAGTCGCGAACACGACCACCGCGAACCAACACAATGGAGTGCTCTTGCAAGTTGTGGCCTTCACCCGGAATGTATGCAGTGATTTCGACACCGCTGGTGAGACGCACACGCGCAACCTTGCGCAATGCCGAGTTTGGCTTCTTTGGTGTGGTGGTAAATACGCGCGTGCAAACACCACGGCGCTGCGGTGAACCCTTGAGCGCGGGTGTCTTGGTCTTTGTCGACTTGGTGCTTCGACCTTGCCGAATCAACTGTTGAATAGTGGGCACGCGTTTACCTTTGCTGTTGCTGAAGTACTGATGGAATCTGGCGCTTCGGACAAGCCGAGGCGCTAGACAACGGACTGGAAATCCTACGGCTGCAGGCCGCCATACGGCAACCTGCCAGCCATTGGGTGCGCGGTCTCCCCTGCGGGAGGGCCGCTATTGAGCTTGTTCTTCGCCAGACTCCGATTCGGCCGAAACATAATTGCCGTGCAAACCGGCCAAAAATGCTGCTGGATCCTCTTCGTCATCGCTGGAGTAATAGGCCATTGGCACATAATCCGGGGCGCTCACATCGAAGGCGTTGTAGCGATCCATGCCCGAACCGGCTGGGATCAACTTGCCAATGATGATGTTTTCCTTGAGGCCAACCAGGTTGTCTGCCTTGCCGTCGATTGCGGCTTCGGTGAGAACGCGGGTGGTTTCTTGGAATGATGCGGCCGAGAGCCACGATTCGGTGGCCAAGGATGCCTTGGTGATACCCATCAACTCGGGACGGCCTTCGGCTGGACGCTTGCCCTGCTCGACCATGGCACGGTTGGTGTCACGGAAGATCTTGGCATCGGCGCGCTCGCCTGGAAGGAACGTTGTATCGCCAGGTTCTTGCACACCAACGCGGCGTGTCATCTGACGAACAATCAACTCGATGTGCTTGTCGTGAATCGAAACACCTTGGTCGCGATACACCTTCTGCACTTCTTCCACGAGATAAACCTGCGTCTCGCGAGGGCCCTTGATCTGCATCAGTTCCTTCGGGTCGAGTGGACCTTCGGTGATGCGATCTCCGGCGTTGATCTCTTGGCCGTCTTTCACGATTGGGCGGCTGCCGGTTGGCAACATCACTTCGTGTTCGACACCTTGATCGTCGATGACCTTGATTGGAATGCCCTTGCCCTCGTCTTCCAAGATGCGAACGACACCGGTGGCAAGTGCCAAGCGAGCCGAACCACGTGGGTTACGAGCTTCGAACAATTCAACGACGCGTGGCAAACCACCTGCAATGTCCTTACCTGCAACACCACCAGTGTGGAAAGTACGCATGGTTAGCTGAGTACCAGGCTCACCAATTGACTGAGCAGCAATAACGCCTACTGCCTCACCCAACTCGATGGACTGGCCTGTTGCCAACGAACGGCCGTAGCACAATGCACACACGCCAACTTCGGCGTCGCATGTAAGTACTGAACGCACGCGGATGCGGTTGACGGTTGCGTCATCACGAAGTTCGTCCATGTCGGCGTCGCCGATGATGGTGTTCTTCTCGATTACGCGGCCGGTGCCGAGGGTGACGTCGTTCAACAATGCGCGACCGAACAACTTGGTTTCCAAGTATGCGCGAGTGTTCGCAGTGTCTTTTTGTACGTTGTCAATCCAGACGCCAAGCGTTGTACCGCAGTCGTCTTCGCGAACAATCAATTCCTGCGCCACGTCGTGCAAACGACGGGTGAGGTAACCAGAGTCGGCGGTACGAAGTGCTGTGTCAACGAGACCTTTTCGCGCACCAGGGGTGGCGATGAAGTACTCGAGTGTTTCCAGACCTTCACGGAAGTTGCTCTTGATAGGGCGAGGAATCATGTCACCGCGAGGGTTGGCTACCAGTCCGCGCATACCGGCAATCTGACGCATCTGGGTCATGTTTCCACGAGCACCAGAACCGATCATCATGTCGACTGGGTTGAACTTCAGTGCCTTGAACTCGGCTTCCATGGCCTTTTGAACATCGGCTGTTGCGTCTGTCCAAATGCGCACTTCTTGCTGACGGCGCTCGCCGTCGGTGATGATGCCGCG
>CAZNBF010000100.1:0-4088 GCA_964571325.1 uncultured Acidimicrobium sp. | reverse complement strand
CCTGTAATTTGCTCACTGATTGCATAGGTACTGCCCGTCGTCGCAACAACGCCGAAGAATACGAAGACAAACACTTCGCCCAGCCCAAGGTAGCCATAAGGCTTAGGGCCACCGGTGTACAACCAACCCGCTGCAATGCTGGCAACGCCGACAGCAATGAGCCACAGAGAGACCGTGAGCGCAATCACTAAGCCAAAAACCGCAGCTACACCAAACGCAAGTAATGCTGCAATCTTCACCTTCTTGGCTGCAACTAAACCCGAACCCACCAGACGAATGGGACCCACGCGCACAGCGTCGGTGCCTTTTACGCCATCGGAATAATCGTTTGCGTAGTTCACTCCGATTTGCAACGCAAGGCTTACAACAAGCGCCAACACACCGCACCACCAACGCTCCACCGATGCATTGTCACCAACAACGCATGATGCGCCAACGAGCACTGGCACCACGGCAGCAGGAAGAGTTCGAGGACGCGCACCCGCAATCCAGAGACCAACGGCACTTTTATTGACATTTCCCATCTCTGTAGTGTCGCACGGCGCGCCCTACGCTGAAGAACATGCCGCAACTCGTCGCATTAGACATGCCCGCAGGAAACCAGTTTCTTGCTGCTGCGCTTAGTGTGTGGGACAGAGGTGATGCGGTCTTCCCCCTCGACCAGCGGCTTCCGGCTGTTGCACAATTCGAGCTGATTTCGGCGATGGCACCAGCATCAATCATCGATGCCTCGGGAAACGAAACATCGCTTCCCAATGCTCGTCCCGTGCGAAGTGGCGACTCATTGGTGATTGCAACGAGCGGTTCCAGTGGATCCCCGAAGGGCGTTGTACACACTCACGCTTCGATGAATGCTGCTGCCAAGTCGAGTATCTCTCGGCTGGGTTGCACCAAGGACCACCATTGGCTCGTTTGCCTGCCTGTTTCTCATGTTGGCGGCTTCTCCGTGATTACTAGAGCACTGCAATCGAACAGCAAACTCACGATGCATCCCTCGTTTGACGCCGCGGAAGTAACTCGTTCTGCAGGCAATGGAGTAACCCATGTATCGCTTGTGCGCACAGCACTGCAGCGAATTGACCCGTCCATATTCCTCACGGTTTTGCTCGGGGGCGCCGCCCCACCTGCCGAAATGCCAGACAACGTTGTTGCCACTTATGGAATGACCGAAACGTTTGGTGGCATCTTCTACAACGGCATTGCACTCGATGGAGTCGAAACGAAAATCGTGGACACCGAGATTCTCGTACGCGGCCCAATGTTGATGCGCGCATTCCGCGACGAAACCACGCCATTCACTGCAGATGGCTGGCTACCCACGGGAGACTCCGGCTACTTCGAGGATGAAAAGCTGGTCGTCAACGGACGAATCGGCGAGATGATTATCTCTGGCGGCGAAAACATTTGGCCAAACCTATTGGAGCAAACAATTAGCCAGCACCCGCTCGTATCTGCTGTCGCAGTTAAGGGTGTTGCCGATGATGATTGGGGCGAGAGAATTGTTTCGTGGGTTGTTCCCAAAGACTTAGGGAACCCGCCAACCTTGAATGACATACGCGATTATGTTGCTCAGACGCTTCCAAAGTTTTACTGCCCCAAGGAATTGACTATCGTGCAATCTTTGCCAATGACTTCACTGGGCAAGATTGACAAGAAGGCGCTCACTCCTTGATGGCTGCTTCCGAGAAGCTTGGATCAAACTTTTGGCGACAACTTGTTGCCACAGGTGTCTCCAATATTGGCGATGGCATGGTGCATGCTGCTGCACCACTATTGACGCTCTCACTTACAGATGATCCACGCCTCATTGCCGGAGTCTCATTTTCATCCATGCTTCCATGGTTGGTACTTACTCTTCCAGCGGGTGTGTATATCGATCGATTTAATCGTCAGCATTTGATGATCGCCGCGAATGTAATTCGCGCTGCGTTGTATGCGTTAATCGCCGTAGCTGCCGCAACCGATTCGCTCAACATCTGGACATTTATGCTTGTTCTACTTGGTGTTGGAGCATGCGAAGTGATTTTTGACATGACTGCCCAGGCGTTTTTGCCACAGATAGTGAGCAACAACGTCCTCGAAAGAGCCAATGGTCGCTTAACAATTGTCGAAACGATTTGCAACAACTTCATTGGGCTTCCGCTTGGTGCAATCGCATTTGTCGTTGCCGCATCTATACCTTTCGGTGTAAATGGCGCGTCATTCGGTTTAGCAGCTGTCTTGGTTTTCTCAATAAGGATCCCAAAGCCTCTTACCGATACAGATTCCTTACCAACAAGGAATAGCTTTCGCTCGGATTTTAAGGAAGGTTTCAGTTGGCTATGGAATAACCATCTCATACGAACACTTGCCATCATGCTTGGAGTGACGAATATGGCGGTGATGTTTGGTGATGCAATTTTCGTCAAGTATGCGGCCGATGAACTCGGAGTTACAGGATCCGGTTACGGATTTTTGCTCTCGCTAATGGCCATTGGTTCTATCATCGGCGGATTCCTAGGAGAGCGAATATCTAAACGGCTAGGCGTTGGGCTGGCTCTCATCATCTCGTATGCAATCTTTGGACTAGTCGGTTTGGCCTACATCTTTATGCCCAATGTTTGGGTTATTGCCGTGGCGGTTTCGATCATGGGAATTGCTGGCACAACTTGGAATGTTGTCACTGTGTCATTGAGGCAACGAATTATTCCTGCAGAACTTTTCGGTCGCGTCAATAGCGTTTACCGCTTTCTCGGAACAGGATCCATTGCCTTGGGGGCTATCGCCGGCGGACAGATTGCCTACCGATTTGGCATTCGAGCACCCTATTTGGCATCTGTAATTGTCGGTCTCTCTTCACTCGCGATTGGTGGACCACGGTTGTACAAAGAGGTGCAGCGTTACATTGCCCCTGAAGAGACACCCGCACCACCGTCGATTACATAGGTTTCACCCGTTATCCAATTTGCAAGATCGGATGCAAGAAACGTTGCAAGGTTTGCAATGTCCTGTGGCTCCCCGAGGCGCTTCGTCGGCAAGCGTTTTGCCAACACTTCTCCGTAATTATCCACAAGCATCTGCGCAAAATCGGTCTGAACGAGCCCTGGAGCAATGCCGACTACACGTGTTAGACCAAGCTCGCCTGCCAATTGACGCGTTAAGTGAATAAGGGCTGCCTTGGTCAAGTTGTACACGCCAAGGTTGCCCTCGGCCCGCAAACCACCGATTGATGCAATGTTGACGATGACACCTGGATTGTTCTTCATAGATGCTTCCCACACCGCCTGGCACCAAAACAATGGTCCTCGCAAGTTGACTTGGAAGGTCTTGTCGTATTGCGACGGGCTCACCCCAAGAGTTGGGCCTGCATACGGGTTGGTTGCAGCATTGTTGACGAAGATGTCGATCTTGCCGAACTGATTCATCGTTGCGTCGACGCAAGCCTTCGCCTGATCCAAGTCGCCAGTGTTGGCAGCGAATACCTGAGTTCCGCCACCGATCTCTTTTGCAACTGCTTCTAAGGCATCAATCTTGCGCGACGTGATCATCACTTGCGCGCCGGCTTCTACATACGACTTCGCGATGGCTTTGCCTATGCCCCGCGAGGCACCAGTAACTAACGCAACTTTACCTTCTAGTGAGATTTCCATAACGCGAAACGCTAGTCGTCAGGGGGTAATCATGCTCACACGGACTTGCTGGATGCGTCTGCCATCCAGCACTTCAGTGCTGAATCGCCAACCAGCGTGGTCGACGAACTCGCCAACAACCGGCACATGCCCAAGCATCCCGAAGATGAAGCCACCAATGGTGTCGTATTCCGTCTCCGGAATCTTCATCTCCAAATCATCATTAATTTTCGAAATCGGCGTTGACCCGACAACGAGATAATCGCCATTTTGCAAACGTTGCATGATCTCTTCTTCATCATCATGCTCATCAACAATCTCTCCTACTAACTCTTCGAGGCAATCCTCGAGCGTTGCAAGACCCGCGATGATTCCGTATTCATCGGCGACCATAACCATGTGAAACTTCTTCGCCTGCATGTTTCGCATCAAGTCAGCAACCAGCTTGCTCTCAGGAACGACTTCAACTTCGCGCATCAG
>CAZNBF010000099.1:0-4106 GCA_964571325.1 uncultured Acidimicrobium sp. | reverse complement strand
CGCCTGATGAAGAAGATCAACGCCGCGAAGTAACTCGCTGTGCTCCTCCGCCTAAACGGCTGAGTCGAGCAACCAAAATTTCCATAATCAGTTCTTCTTCTAAGTCTTTGCCTCCGCGCAAGTCAATATCTGCTCGAGCAAGTAACTGCACTGCAGAAGAAATGTTGCGTGAGCCCATTCGCTGATACGTGCTCAGATATTTCTTTGCCTGGAAGTCGCTCTTTGAACCAATGAGGCTCATGGCATCTTGAGCCGACCGGACATCGGGGCCATCAAGTTTCATGAGCTTTGTGTAGTGACCGTGCAACAACGCCATCACTTGCAGCGGGTGATACTCGCCACTGCGCAACATGCGGCGCAACATCACTAGCGCAGTATTGGAGTCGGACTTATCGATGGCATCGGTTAAGTCCCACGGCAACACGCTTCCCTGATCACCGAGGAAAGGCTCGATGTCTACACTGCTGAGTTTTTTTGCAGTGCCATACGTCGACGACAACACGTCGATGAGCGAAGGTAGTCGTGCTTGGTCTTGACCGAGCCACTCAATAACCGATGCAACCGCAGCAGAGTCGAGCTTGAGGCCAGCCTCGGTGAACTGCTCCATGAACCACGTAGTGAGGTCGTTCTTGCGACTTGGCGGCGAAGTATTGAACGTGGTTGCACCCGCGGCCTTCAGCGCATCGGTTGTGGACTTGGCCAGTTTGCCTTCAGCGGTAATCACCAAATGAGTGACGTCGAGAGGTTGCTCAAGATATTTCACCAAGGACTTCAACTGATCGACAGTTGCTTCTTGCAAACCTCGAAGCACCACTACTCGTTGATCGCCGAACAAGGACTGGGTTTGAGCTCCCATCACAGCATTGGCAATTGCGGACTCTCGTTCGTCGGCGGTAACCGATTCGAGATCGTGACTTTCAAACATGGTGTTACGGTCACCATCACCAATGAGTTCAGTGGTGAGGTCGGTGAGTTTGGCTGAAACCAAACGCGAATCACTGCCAGTTACCAGATACACCGTCACGAAAGCATTCTCGCAGATCGGTGTAGCGCCACAAGAAATGCGGCCCAAACCACCCACAACAACACGTTCGCTGTTCCCTGCGGAGAGACGCGCTCACCCATTGCAGCAACCCACCACACCCAGCGAGTCCCAAACTGAACGGGCAACATTGCCACTTCACACAATGGGATTACAACAGGACCAAACATGGTGATGAACAAACCGCAAATGAACGCAACCGGCATTCCCACGAGCATCACGAACCCAGCAACGGGTACCGCAAGCAAATTGGTAACGAGCGAGATCGCAGGAGCAGAAGAAAAAATGAACAGTGAAACAGGCATGACACCCAACTGTGCGCCAAGTGTTGTGGACAGTGGTTCGTTAAACCACCGTGGGCCATGCAGGAGTTTTTTCAACCATGGCGTCACAAAAATCAGTCCACTCGTAGCCAACGAAGACATCCAAAAACCAATGGACAGAATGAGCAGTGGGTCGATAGCAAGAAGAACACATACCGAATACAACAAAGCTTTGCGCGCAGACAAGTCTCGGCCGCGCGCAAATGCAATAGCCGTCATTGCCGCCATCATTGATGCACGGAGAACCGAAGGCTCTGCCCGCGTCATCACCACAAACCAGCCCAGCAGAAACAGAGTGAGCCCAAGTCGCCACCATGTGCGGGCACGATTGATGTACGAACCAAACACGGTGAGTACGAACGCAACATTTTGACCTGAAACTGCTGTGAGATGTGACAGCCCCGATGCGCGAAAAGCGGTAATCATGTCTCGCGGTTGCGCGCGATCATCACCGATCACAAGCCCCATGAATAAAGCTGCTTCATCGCGTGGCATCTGCCGTGCAGCTTGCAACATGGTGGCACGCGTCTTGTTTGCACTGCGAAACAACGGAGACGCCGGGAACACCCTTTCGTCCGTGAACGTGACACTGAATGTTCCAACAATGTGTCGCGATGCATACCTTCGAACTGAAGTACTCGGCAGTGGTGCACGAACTCCTTCAACATGCAAAACATTTCCCGCTTCGCTCGACAACATTCGCCGGCCAGCCACCGAATGTGCCAACGCGAGGTAGCGCTTCCCTTCTATATTGAGCACCACCTGCGTTCCACCAAATTTTGCAACCGGGTCTTCGACAATGCGAGCAAAACCGCTGAATGGCGCACTACTCGCAGAGCGCAATTGCGACCATTGGAAGCATCCGTGCAGAACCAACACAACTGCGCAAATACATAATGCAGCTATACGGCGATGCAATAGCCCAGAAAATCCACCAAATGCTCGTACGATTACAGGGTGATACACGACGGGATTGCTTTTCACCGCGCACAAGTTCGCCAACGTGGCGGCCTGATAGCGGTCGGTACTTCGCTCGCGCTTTCCCTTATCGGATTACTTCTTGTTGCGTTGCCTGGATCGCTGTTTGGCGTACTCGGATTCTTGCTTCTGCTCGTTGCCCTGCCAGTGCTGCCCATGCTTGGGGTACCCGCAGTTTCTTCGAACACGGCGTACCTGCTGGCATTTTTCCTCAGCATGGTGTTGTGGTTCGCTGTCGGACATGTTTCAGCACTTCGCGCAACGCGCAAAGCGGTTTCGGGCTGGCCCGAATGGATACACGAGTTTCGACCATTTGCAATTGGCATTTGGGTTGGTGCGTTGCTTTCACTTGCCATCAGCACTGTTGTGCTTGGCGCGCTGTAAATCGACATCTACACCCCAACCAATTTTCGCATTGCTTCAAATTTTGCGGGGCCAATTCCCTTTACGTTCAATAGGTCTTCGGGCGATCCGAATGGACCATTTGTTGTTCGATAGTCAACAATTGCTTGCGCTGTCGAAGGACCTACACCAGGCAGAGCATCAAGTTCGGTAACTGATGCACGATTGATATTGACCACTCCACCTGTATCTTGTGATCCTTGCTCTGATTGAACGCCGTTCATGCCAGGTTGAGGCCGCGCGAGTACAGGACGCTCGGCTGCCCCTTTCGCTGGAACATAGATCTGCGAAGAATCAACGAGCGGTGTTGCCAAATTGATGACTTCCAAGTCGGCGCGCGCAGTAGCGCCGCCTGCGGCAAGCACCGCATCAATCATTCGCGCGCTATTCGACAAGGTGTACACGCCTGGATTCTTCACTTCTCCGGCAACGTGGACCACGATGCCGAGTGACGGACTCACTCCAGTTGGCAATGACGTAGATTCGCCGCGAACAAGCGACGTTGCAGTAAATGAAATAGCCGATTCAACGGGAGCGGGTGGAACACGCACCACCCACCATGCGCCGATGGCAATACAGACGACGGCTACCGCAGTGGAAATGATGCGGCGAAGTCCGAACCATTGAATTCGTTCGATGAACCGCTGATACACGGCTACATGTGTGCGAAATTAGAAGAGTTGTGCAGTCAGTTTTCTTCGATACCCAACCGTGCGCGGGTCTTCTGTGCCCATAATGTCAAGAATCTCGAGATATCGAGACTTTGCAACTTCATCGGTTTTCACTTGCGGAAGCAAACCCGCAAGCTCATTGTCAAAGTCGTCGTTAATGACGAACGGTTCAGGTTCGAAAGCGACTTCTGCCACCGGCTGCAGCACAGCCTCACCCAAAGGAATAAGCGCCTCAACGATTTCTTTGATGGCATGATCAGGCTTCGCACCAACGAACCCATCCATTACTGCTCCATCTTTCATGATGAAGACGGCAGGAATACTTTGTACTTGAAAGGCCATGGAAATTGACGGATTCTCATCCACATTGACTTTCGCCAACACCACTTTCCCATTCGTAGCATCACAGTGTTTTTCCAAAATTGGTCCGAGAGTTTTGCACGGCTCACACCAGGGAGCCCACAGGTCAACAATGACGGGAACCGAATTGGAACGATCGAGTACTTCAACCTGAAACGTTGCGTCGGTGACGTCAATAGCCATGATCGGAACGCTACCGCCAACGCCCAGTTTGGCTTCGTAAATGATGCGAAGAATGACTAGTTTGGCGGTGATGAATTCGCCTCAACCAGTGCCCGCGGGAATACGCGAAGATCGAGTTTCGGCCTGGCTGACAGCAAACATCGCTGG
>CAZNBF010000098.1:2192-4135 GCA_964571325.1 uncultured Acidimicrobium sp. | reverse complement strand
ACGACAATGGTTGGTACGCCAATCAGTTCGGCATCTTTGAACTTCACTCCGGGCGACACACCTTTGCGGTCGTCAAGAACTGCTTTCAAACCGGCCTTTTCAACGTCGGCGCAGAGTTTCTCTGCGGCCGAGGTGATGGCCTCATCGTCTTTGCCCGCAATTACTACGTGCACATCAAATGGGGCAACGGCGCGAGGCCAACGCAGGCCCAATTCGTCGTGAGTGGCTTCCGCAATTGCCGCAACGGCACGTGACACACCAATTCCGTACGAACCCATCGTCACTGTTTGTTGTTTGCCGTTCGCATCCAGCACTTGCAGGCCTAGGACGTCGGCGTATTTGCGGCCAAGTTGAAACACATGACCTATTTCGATGCCGCGCTTAATCGACAGTGCAGAACTGCATTTCGGGCATTTGTCATCATTGCGTACTTCTGCAACATCCATGGTTCCGTCGGCTACAAAATCTCGTCCGTGAACAAGGTTGAGAGTGTGCTTGCCTGGCATGTCGGCGCCGGTGATCCACGCACTTCCAATTGCAATCCGAGGGTCGAGAAGATAGCGAATGCCTGATGCGCGGGCAGAACCCAACACGCCTGGCCCGATGTATCCCTTGACGAGCGATTTGTTGGCGGCGAAGTGTGTTTCGTCAAAGGCTTCCACTTCAGCTGGCGATACTTGCGCTTCGAGACGTTTCATATCCACTTCGCGGTCGCCGGGAACGCCTATCGCAAGTGGCTCCAATCGGCCGTCGGGGTGGCGCAAATTGACGATGACATTTTTCAAAGTGTCGCTAGCCGTCCAATTGCGGTCTGTGCGTTGCAAGTCGGCACGGCCATTGAACAAGTCAACGAGGGTTTGAATCGTCGGTGTGTTCGGGGTATCGACAACTGTTGCTGGCGGAGTCGCCGAGTAATTGACTTCGGTTGCCAAACCGACACGCACAGCTTCGGTGTTTGCCGAGTACGAGCATGCGGTGCACTGCACGAACGTATCTTCGCCAATGTCGCAAGGGAATAAGAACTCTTCCGATGCCGACCCACCCATTGCCCCTGACATTGCTGAAACAATTGCGAAGGGTAAACCAAGGCGGTCAAAAATTCGGACGTATGCATCTCTGTGCGCGTCGTAACTTCGTTGCAGGCCTTCGTCGTCGATATCAAACGAATACGAGTCCTTCATCGCAAATTCGCGTCCGCGCAACAGCCCGCCACGCGGGCGCGCCTCATCTCGGAACTTGTTTTGAATTTGATACAACCAAACGGGCAAGTCTTTGTAGCTGCTGTACAGATCCTTCACGAGCAACGTGAACATCTCTTCATGCGTTGGAGCCAATAAGAAGTCGGTTTGTCGACGATCTTGCAGTCGGAACAAGTTTGCCCCGTAGTCCGTCCATCGGCCAGTTGCTTCGTATGGCTCGCGAGGAAGCATGGCGGGGAAGTGCACTTCTTGGGCGCCCATTGCATCCATCTCGTCGCGGATGATCGAGGCGACATGTTGGTACGTACGCCACCCAAGTGGCAACCAGGTGTACCCACCGGGGGCTGCCCTTCGGATGTATCCAGCGCGTACTAAGAGGCGGTGGCTCGGCACTTCTGCATCAACAGGATTGTCGCGCAAAGTGCGTACGAACAGGCTCGAGAGGCGATTGACCACGTGCGAACCTTAGTTCGCGGGGCTATAATTTCCGTGTCCTTTGAAGTTCGTCGAACTGGAGGCGTGGGTTTCGACCCACGCTTTTTGTTCTTTATAGGGTCTTATTTTGCGGGCAATCTAGCCGCAAAGTGGGGTCGTGGAGAGGAAGTCCAACATGTCGGTAACACGCGTCTCGTCACAGACGAGCCCTGTCGTCGATCGTGTGACCTCCCTCGTTGCCCCAATCGTGACCGACCTCGGCCTCGACCTCTACGACATCGAATACACCGGGGGCATCGTCCGCATTGT
>CAZNBF010000098.1:0-2092 GCA_964571325.1 uncultured Acidimicrobium sp. | reverse complement strand
ATTCCTCTTTCCATTGTCGAACGAGCAAAAACAGTTTTTCAATGGGGTCCAACGCCAAAGCCTGGTTCCACAGGTGCGGCAACAAAGTCGAAGAAATCAACATCACGTCCGACAAACGAAGTGTCCGACGAAGATGACACCGATACCGAGATGGAGGTCGATGCATTATGAGCAACCTTGACATGACAGAAGCAATCCGTATGTTGGCAGGAGATCGTGGCATCTCCGTAGATTCGCTACTCCAAGTGCTGGTAGAAGCATTGGCAACTGCCTACAAAAAGCGTCAGGGCGCGGCCGAAGAAGTAATCGTCGGCATCAACCCGGAAAATATGGACATCACGTTCACGGCCTACGACGTCGACGACGACGGCAACTGGATCAACGAGCGCGACGACACGCCAAAGAAAGACGAGTTGGGTCGTATTGCTGCGCAGACTTTCCGCCAAGTGATGAGCCAGCGCATTCGCGAAGTAGAACGCGATCGCAAGTTCGAGGAGTACGCAAACCGCGAAGGCGACATTGTTTCCGGCATCGTGCAAAAGACAGACACCAAGTACACCTTGCTCGACCTCGGTCGTGTCGAAGCCTTGCTGCCACAAGCCGAACAAGTTCAGGGCGAAGTCCGCGAACCAAATGCTCGTCTCAAGGCATACATCGTTGAAGTACGCAAGACCCCTAAGGGCCCACAGATCGTTGTCAGCCGCACGCACCCTGGTTTGATTAAGCGCTTGTTCGAGCTCGAAGTCCCAGAAATCGCAGACGGAGTCGTAGAAATCAAGGCCTGCTCGCGCGAACCGGGGCAGCGCACCAAGATTGCGGTTTGGTCTAACGACCACAACGTCGACCCAGTAGGCGCCTGCGTAGGCGCTCGCGGTGGACGCGTGCGCATGGTGGTTACCGAATTGCGTGGCGAGAAAGTGGACATCATTCCGTTCAGCGACGACACTCGCGATTTCATTTCGAAAGCAATGTCGCCAGCCAAAGTCACAGACGTTCGCCTCAGCGAAGACGGCACACAGGCCGACGTCATTGTTCCCGACTTCCAGTTGTCACTTGCCATTGGCAAGATGGGCGTCAACGCCAACTTGGCAGCACGCCTCACGGGTGTTCGTCTCGACGTAAAAAGCGAAACTCAGGCTGCTGAAGAAGCAGCTGGCGGTTACGTAGCGCCAGTGACACAGTCGGCCCCTGCAGCAAATTATGCAGAAGGTGAATGGGTCACAAACGAAACCACTGGCGCAATGGAATGGCACGCAGCCGACGGTTCGGTTGTCAGCCAAGAACAATGGGCAAGTGCAAGCGAAACAGGCGAGACCGCCCCGAACGAATCAGAGGCGTAACACTTGGCCAAGATCCTGCGCGTTCATGAGCTTGCCAAAGAGCTCGGCATGTCCAATCAAGAGACCCTTGATTTGTGCGGCAAGCTTGGCATCGGTGTAAAAACTCAGTCGTCAACGATCATTGAGCAACAAGCCGACCGCGTGCGCGCGAAAGCCGAGCGCGAAGGTCTTGTTCGCGAACAACAACCAGAAGAGCCAAAACCAGTAAAAAAGGCAGCGAAAAAAGCCGCTCCGAAAAAAGCTGATGACGGCGAAGAGAAGCCTGTCAAGAAGGCAGCAAAGAAAGCGGTCGCTAAGAAAGCGCCTGCTAAAAAAGCTGCTGCCAAGAAAACATCAACTGACGAAACTGTTGACGCACCGAAAGAAGTTACAGAAACTTCGAATGTCGAACCAGCGGCGCCAGTTGCACCAATTGTTTCTGCCCCAGTTATTTCATCTGCTCGCCCAATTACCAGCGCCGCCCCTGTTGCGAAGCCTGCTGCAATGCGTCCAGCTGCACCCATTGCGCCAACAGCGCCAGTTGCACCTGCAACAGCACCTGCTGCACCAGTAGCACCTGCTGCGCCGGTCGAATCCGCCGCGTCAGTTGCACCAGCTGCACCAATGCCGCCGCGCACTGCACCAAGTGGTCGTCCAATTCCGCCGCCTCCAGGTAGCGGTCGTCCAATTCCACCGCCACCGGGCAGTTCACGACCAAGCGGCCCTGTAACTGGTCGTCCACCAATGGGCCCACGCCCAGGTGGCCCTGGCGC
>CAZNBF010000097.1:2002-4251 GCA_964571325.1 uncultured Acidimicrobium sp. | reverse complement strand
CTTACGCGCAGCATTCCGATGCTTCGCCGAACGCTCACTGGCACGGAAGTAACGGGGGGAGTGTTACTGCTGCGCGACGTCTCGGAGTTGCGTCGTCGCGACCGCCTGCTCCTCACAAAAGACGCCACCATTCGCGAAATTCACCACCGTGTGAAAAACAATCTGCAGACCATCTCGTCGCTGCTGAGGTTGCAGGCCCGTAGGTTGGAGTCACCCGAAGCCAAAGAGGCAATTGCCGAGTCGGTTCGCCGCATCAGAACCATTGCGCTTGTGCACGAAACGCTTTCGCGCGAACCCGGCGAAGACATTGCCTTCATCGAAATTGTTCGCCCACTCATGCGTCTGGTGGAAGAGGGCCTGCAGTCGGCAGATCGTCCGGTGACGTTTGAAGTGAAGGGTGATGGCGGTCGTTTGCCGGCAACAGTGGCAACGCCATTGTCGGTCGTCATTCTCGAGTTACTGCAGAACGCTGTAGACCATGGTTTCCCTGAAGGAAGCGCGGGCGGAGCGGTTGTGGTCTCACTGAGCCATGATGACGATGCTCTGACGATTCGGGTGGTCAACAACGGTGTTGGACTCAGCACTGATTTCGATTTTTCAAAAGCGACAGGTCTTGGGCTTTCTATTGTGCGCACCCTGGTAACCACAGAGTTGGCCGGAACAATCGAGATGCGTGTTGCGGAAGCCGAAGACCTTGCCCAGCTCTCAATGAAAACGCCGGGAAGCGGCGAGGGAACTGTTGTAGAACTGCGCGTGCCGCTGCAGTACTAAGCGGTAACGCGGGCAGCGCGTCGTTCTGCTGCCATTTGGCGACGGATATTGCGTCGCTCATCTTCAGAGGTGCCACCCCAAATACCGCAGTCTTGGTTGGTCTCGATTGCAAACTCTAGGCACTCGGTCTTTACGGTGCACTCACAGCACACTTCTTTTGCCGCGCTGATTTGCTGAAGCGCTTGGCCGGTGCTGCCAACTGGAAAGAACAACTCTGGATCAGTATCGCGACAGAGCGCATTTTTGCGCCAGGTGTAGTCGGCGGATCCAAGGGCAAGGCTTGTTGCGAGGATAGACAAGGTGACCACCTTTGGCGTTCGGTTTAATCGAGTAAGACGGTGTCACGATAGACACCAAGTTGGTCACTTACAAGACGTGAGACAAAGTTTTTTTATTTTTTTATTGTGACAAATTTGGCGATACCCTACGCCCGTGACTCGTGCACATTGGGGCAAGGTAGGGGTGGCTGATGGCCCCCAAGTGATTGCGCATCGTGGTGCGTCGGCCGTTGAAAAAGAAAATACAACCATGGCATTTCATCGTGCTGCACAGATGGGAAGTCATGCAGCCGAGCTTGACATTCGCCTTTGCGCAAGCGGCGAAATTGTGGTGCATCACAATGCCGTGCTCGATGATGGCCGTGCAATAAACAAACTCGACTTCGACCAATTACCTAGTCATATCCCCACGTTGCAACAAGCACTCGAAGCCTGTGAAAACATGTGGGTAAACATTGAAATCAAGAATGATCCGACAGAGCCCGATTTCGACACTTCCGAAATGTTGGCAAACAACATGGTGCAATTGTTGAAAACAATGGGGCCACCAGAGCAGTGGCTTATTTCGTCATTCCGTCGCGAATCGGTAGACACCGTGCAATCGCTGTGGCCGCAATTGCCAACCGCGTGGCTAACGGTGGGGGTTGCCGACGAAGATGCCGACACTGTCGCCCAGAGCCTCGTGGCTTCTGGCCATCAGGCGATTCACCCGAATGTGCACGTGTTAACTCGACACGTCGTCGATGCCATGCACGGCCGTGGGTTGAGCGTCAACACCTGGACAGTTGACGATCCGAAACGAATGTCTCAGTTGCTCGACTGGGGTGTCGACGGGCTGTGCACCAATACGCCAGACGTGGCTCTTGCACTCATCGCGCAGCGCGCGCGCTAGAACGTGATGCTTGGCCGCACGAGGCGCAGTGCCTCGGGGCAATGCTTTATCTCGAGCGAAGTGGTGTCGCCCAAGTAGTCGCCGTCCAACTGGTAGGGGAACGGCGCTGGGAAGTTGATCGAGACGTTCTCGACATCAATAGCGATATCAATAGATGAGGATTTCTCTAGGCCGCCGCGTCGCAACGCCGAGTACAGCGTCCGCAACATCACAGGGGTTGTCATTTTCTTAAACGTGACCACCACCAACTTCTTCTCCAGCGATGCAGCCTTCGACAAGTTGATCGGGTGCTTGCCAACGAAGGTGTA
>CAZNBF010000097.1:0-1902 GCA_964571325.1 uncultured Acidimicrobium sp. | reverse complement strand
TTGGCCTGACCCAAACTGACGCGCTCTACTTCGCCGTGTTCCAACCCGGAAACAAGTTGTGTGAGAGCAACCATCGGGTCGTTGGCAAGACCAAGTGTGCGCACGAAGACGTTTGTCGAACCACCAGGCAACATTGCGAGCGCGGTGTCGCTGCCGGCCAAACCCGTGGCCACTTCATTCAGGGTTCCGTCGCCACCGAAAGCCACAACGGCGTCGAGCCCCCGAGATGCCGCATCTTGGGCAAAACGGGTTGCATGGCCGCGCTCGTTGGTCTCCACCACCTGCACGTCGTGGTGACGGGCAAGGTGCTGATGGACCAGCACCGTGTTTCGGGGAGTTACCGACGAGGCGAACGAGTTGACAATCAGCAATATTCGCAAGAGGGAAATTTTACCAGTGCCGATGGTTACCCGTGTCACAGGCGAATAAACAGGGGATTTGGGTTGGGGCAAAGCCCTACGCATCGGTAACAATGGAGGCATGAATATTGTCGTGTGCGTCAAACAGATTCCCGATCCAGCAACCCCAGGCGCCCTCGACGGCTCCACCCACGCGTTGAAGCGCGACGGAAAACTCATCTTGGATGAGTCCGATGGTTACGGCGTCGAGATGGCGTTGCAACTCGTCACCACCGCAGGCAGTGGCGAAGTGAGCATCGTGTCGATGGCGCCGAACGGCGAAATGTCGGGCATGCGAACTGCACTTGCAATGGGCGCTGCCAAAGGTGTTCTTGTTTCCGATCCAGCACTCGCAGGTTCCGATGCACTCACCACCGCAAAAGTTCTTGCTGCAGCAATTCAAAAAATGGGCGCTGCCGATTTGATCATCGCCGCAACCGAATCTTCCGACGGTTACACCGGCACCGTGCCAGAGCAAATTGCTGAAGTGCTCGGCTTGCCATCCGTAACGTTTGCGAAGAAGGTAGAAATTTCCAATGGCGTCTTGAAGGCCGATCGCCAGAGCGAAGCCGGTTACGACGAAGTCGAGTGCCCGCTTCCTGCACTCATCAGCGTTACTGCTGGTGTTGTCGAGCCGCGCTACCCAAGCTTCAAGGGCATCATGGCCGCGAAGGCAAAACCAATCGAGACATTCACCGCAAGCGACCTCGGCGTTTCGCCAGCAGGTTGGGCCGGCGCAGGTCAGAAAATTGTCAGCGTCGTTCAAGCAGAAGCACGTCAAGCCGGTGAAGTCATCGAAGACGACGGCACAGCATTCAACAAAATCGTTTCATTCCTCGAAAACCTGAAAGTGATCTGAGGTCAACATCATGGCAATCAATAGCGTTTGGGTATTCTCACAAGCAGCAGGTGGAGCACCAACCACCGGCACACTAGAACTGCTCACCAAGGCACGTTCGCTCACATCCAATGTCGTTGCATTCGTTGGCGGAGACGCATCAGCAATTGCTGGCGTTCTTGGCGAGTACGGCGCAACCAAGGTCTACGCAACTGGCGATTTGGCCGGCAAGCTTCCTGGCCCAGCAGTTTCTGCTGCAATGAAAGCCATCATCGACGGCGGCGATTCGCCAAGCGTCATTTTGTTCCCACAGAACTACGAAGGCCGTGACACCATGTCGCGCCTGTCGGTCAAACTCAACCGCACAGTTCTCACCAACAACATCGACATTGCCGACAGCGCAGACGGCGTAGTTGCAACCACACCAATTTTCGGTGGCAACTCACTCGTCACCGCAGCCTTCACAGGCGAAGGCCCACACCTGGTCTCGTTCCGTCCGAAGAGTTTCGCTGCCGAATCGGCTAGCGGCGCTGCAGCTGCAGTTGTTGCGGCACCAGTTCCAGAGCTTGGCTCAACAGGAACAGCAAAAGTTCTTGCAGTGCACCTCGAGGAAAGCACTGGTCCAAAGTTGGACGAAGCAGCAGTTGTTGTTTCGGGCGGCCGCGG
>CAZNBF010000096.1:0-4364 GCA_964571325.1 uncultured Acidimicrobium sp. | reverse complement strand
ATCTCCACTGGCCTTAAAGGTGGCATTGGTCGTTTGATTATTGAATACGCGCGCGAAGCAACTGGCGACCCGGCCAAAGTTTTCACCGCCGTGTTTGGCGCCGCCGCACTTGGTTTGGCAATGGCTGGCTTTGTTGCAATTTCAGATGTGTTGTTGATGCGTAATCGACCAAAGGAGACCACCACATGAGTGCGGTCAATGTTCAGGGTGCAAGCAAAATATTCAACCAGGGGACACCGAAGCAAGTGGATGCACTTGTTGATGTCAACCTCACGGTGGAACCAGGCGAGTTTGTCTCGCTCATTGGGCCTTCGGGTTGCGGTAAATCAACGTTGCTTCGCCTCATTGCAAACTTGCTAGAGCCAACAACGGGTCAGATCACTGTAAACAGCAAGACAGCAAGCCAGTCGCGGCTTGATCAGGACTATGGCATGGCGTTTCAGCAGGCAGGCTTGTTCGACTGGCGCACGGTCGCTAAAAACATCGAACTGCCTCTAGAACTCAAGGGTTGGGACAAAGCAAAGCGCGCAGCACGCGCAAAGGAAATGCTCGAGTTAGTGAAGCTTCCCGAGTTTGCCGACATGTACCCATGGCAACTGTCGGGCGGCATGCAGCAGCGCATTGCCATCGCCCGTGCGCTCGCCGCACATCCGCCGCTGTTGTTGATGGACGAACCATTTGGCGCGCTTGATGAAATGACCCGCGAGTACATGCAAGGCGAGTTGCTGCGCATCTGTTCTGAAACACACACAACAGTGGTTTTCGTTACTCACTCGATCCCGGAAGCCGTTTACTTGTCGAACCGCGTTGTGGTGATGTCGCCGCGCCCCGGCCGTATCACCGAAGTCATCAACGTCAGCCTCGGTAGCAACCGAACCGAAGACACCCGTGGTGCCGATGAATTCTTCAAGGGCATCACCGCGGTCCGTGAAGCACTTCGCGGCACGCATGATGATCATGCAAACGCTGGTGCCGTGCGCGGAGTTGAAGACCGCTGATCATGACAACTTCCACCCGCATTCAACGCGTTGCACCGCCAGTTGTATTTGGTCTTGCATTCGTCGCGCTGTGGGAAGCTGCCGTGAAAGGTTTCGACTTAAAGCCGTACTTTCTTGCAGCGCCGTCAAAGATTGCCGAGCAATTTGTGAAGAATGCTTCACGAATCTTTGACGCCGCTTCGGTATCTGGCACCAACGCACTCGTTGGTCTCATCGTCGGCACAATCTTTGGTGTTGCGATGAGTTTCATTCTCAGCCGCTTCAAGTCGCTCAATGAGTTAGTAACACCATTGGCCATTGCACTGAATGCCATCCCCATCTTTGTTTTGGTTGCTGTTCTCAACAACATGTACTCGATCACCAGCGAAATACCGCGTCGCTTCATGGTGACGTTGGTGGTCTATTTCATCGTGCTGGTCAACGTGGCAAAGGGCCTCACCCAGGTTCGCTCCACCCATGTTGAAATCATGCGTTCCTACGCAGCAAGCGAAATCGAGATTTTACGAAAGGTGCGCGTACCCAACGCGGTCCCGTACCTATTTACAGCTCTGAAGATTGCCGCTCCGGCATCGGTCATTACTGCCTTCGTCTCCGAGTATTTCGGTGGCTCGCAGAACGGACTGGGCAGCCGGATCACTAGCAATATCGCCAATTCCAAGAACGCGGCCGCCTGGGCTTACGTTCTCGGGGCGTGTTTGCTTGGGCTACTCTTCTACATCATCTCCATCGTGCTGGAGAACGTTGCCTCTCGGGGCGGCGTAGCCAATAACACCAATAACAACAACAAAAACAAGTAGAGAACCCAGGTTCTCGGGGGAGTACCAACAATGAGGAAGTCAAGCATCAAGCTCGCAATCGCGAGCATTGCTGCGTTGTCACTGTTCACCGCAGCATGCGGTGGCTCAGATGATGCCGCAACAGACACAACCGCAGCAGCAGCAACAGAGTGTGCCGAATTGACACCAGTCAAACTGCAATTGCAGTGGTTCACACAGGCTCAGTTCGCTGGCTACTACGCCGCTCAGGACCAGGGCTTCTACGAAGCAATGTGCCTCGACGTCACCATCTTGGAAGGTGCAGTAGACATTGCACCACACGTTGTTCTTGCGAACGGCGAATCCGACTTCGCAATCTCTTGGGTATCCAAGGCACTTGCTGGTCGTGAAGGTGGAGCAAACATCGTAGACATCGCACAAATCTTCCAGCGCTCAGGAACACTGCAAGTGTCGTTCAAAGATAAGAACATCACTTCAGCAGCAGACTTCGCAGGCAAGAACATCGGCAACTGGGGTTTCGGTAACGAATTCGAAATCTTTGCTGCACTCACCAAGGCCGGTCTCGACCCAGCCAAGGACGTAACACTTGTTCAGCAGCAGTTCGACATGGCGGGCTTGCTCTCCGGCGACATTGACGCTGCAGAAGCAATGACCTACAACGAGTACGCACAGGTTCTGGAAGCAATCAACCCAGACACCGGCGCGCTCTACACAGCAGATGACTTCAACGTCGTTTCATACGAAGATGAAGGTGTTGGTATGTTGCAGGACGCAATTTGGGCAGACGGTTCACGTCTCTCCGATCCTGCATACGTTGACACCGCAACGAAGTTCGTTGCAGCATCCATCCAAGGTTGGGCATTCTGCCGTGACAACACACAGGCTTGCACCGACATCGTTGTAGCAAAGGGCTCGAAGCTCGGAGCTAGCCACCAGTTGTGGCAGATGAACGAAGTCAACAAGTTGATCTGGCCAGCACCAATGGGCGCAGGCATGATTGATGATGCAGCATGGGATCGCACCGTGACTCTTTCGCTCGAAGCGAAGAACCTCGAAGGCGGCACCGTATTGACTGCAGCACCTGATGCAGAGGCACGCAACAATGACATCGTCACCGCAGCGTTGGCACTTCTTGCCGACATGGGTGTCGACACCACTGGTAGCGCATTTGCACCAATCACTGTCACCCTCAATGAAGGTGGCAACTGATTTAAATCAGTTCAAGAAAAGGGCGGGTCGCTTCGGCGGCCCGCCCTTTTTGTATTTTCGACTGAGTGAAGTTCTAAGGGTGCAGGCCGCGCATGCGGTGTGCGTCAGCGATCGTCTTCACGCCCAGAACAGTTGCTGCCAAACGATTGGGCAACTTCGATTCCTGTGTGAAGGCATAGAACCGCTCGAAAGCAGCCCGCATCAGATCGATGACGCGAGCATTGACTTCGTCTTCATCCCACGTAAGGTGCGCGAAGTTTTGGCACTGCTCAAGGTAAGAACAAGTAACACCACCGGCGTTTGCGTACACGTCGGGGATAACCACAATGCCTTTTTCGGCAAGGATCAAGTCGGCAGTGGGGGTGAGCGGGCCGTTTGCGCCTTCCACCACCAGCTTTGCCTTCATGCTGTTTGCCTCGGTCTCGCCGACTGCATCGCCAAGAGCACACGGCATCAACACGTCGCAGTCCAAGCCAAATACGGCTGTTGAACCAGCAATGCCACGGGCAACCACATCGCCTACGCCCGTATCGACGACACTCTTCGCGCCGTCACGGTATGCCTGATCAATTGCCTTCAAGTTCAAGCCTTTGGCGTCGTAGATGGTGCCACCAACGTCGGACAATCCGACGATGAGTGCGCCACGTGCTGCTGCAAGGCGTGCAGCCCACGAACCCACCTGGCCGTAACCCTGAATAGCAATCCGTTTACCTTCGAGTGAAGTGCCCATTTTGCCAAGCATCAATGCTGCTGCCTCGACAACGCCTCGGCCAGTTGCCGATTCGCGGCCAAGCGAGCCGCCCAATTCGATTGGCTTACCCGTCACTACACCTGGTGTGGCGTGGCCAACACCTGTGGAGTACTGATCCATAATCCACGCCATGATCTGCGCATTGGTGCCAACGTCGGGCGCTGGCACGTCGCGGTCGGGCCCAAGGAAAGATGCAATCTCGGATACATACCGCCGTGTGATGCGCTCGATTTCGCCAATCGAGTATTGCTTCGGATCGAAGCACACACCGCCCTTCGCGCCACCCAGTGGAAGGTTTGCAATAGCTGTCTTTAACGACATACCAATAGCAAGAGCAATGACTTCTTCGCGGTTTACTTCATGGTGATAACGAATTCCGCCTTTTGCCGGCCCACGCGTGGTGTTGTGGTGCACTCGCCAACCGGTGAGTTGGTCTCGGCTTCCATCATCGCGACGAAATGGAATTGCCACTTCAATAATTCTTCGCGGGGCGACGATCGTTTCGATCAAGCCGTCTTCCAATTTCAGCCACTCGCCAGCCTCGCGAACACGGAGTTCGGCTGCTTCGAGCGCCGAATAGTTCTTATATGACGCCATTGTCATACATTCCCCTTTCAGCAACGTTGCTGA
>CAZNBF010000095.1:0-4527 GCA_964571325.1 uncultured Acidimicrobium sp. | reverse complement strand
GAACCCGCATAGCCAGCTTGGAAGGCTGGAACTCTAGCCATTGAGCTACACCCGCGTATAGCAGTGAAATTGTACCGCCGAAGCGGGCTTAGGCGTGAACGGTGAGGCGCTTAACTGCCTCGATAACGAGGTCGTCCACGGTCACCGTTCCTGCTTCAACTGCACGAGCCAAATCCACTCGCATTTCATGTTCCCAGAAACGCTCGAGGTGGCGAACTGTTGCCGCGATCGGATCGGCGCTGGTGTCGGCCGCAAATTGACGCCCGATCTGGTTCGCCATTTTTACCAGTGCGCTGAGGCGGTGAGCCGGGTGTCCAAGCTCGGCAGTTGCCGCACTGCGGCCAGGGGAGACCTGCACTGCTGTCACTTTGTACTCGGGGCAGTTGGTGGCCCAGTCCGAGTTGTCGGTGGTGATGACGTTGGCGCCGCTTTCGGGGTAGTGGAACGTGGTGTACACAACGCCAGGCGCAACGCGATCGGTTACGTCGGCGCGAAGCACGGTGTTTCCTACGCGGCTAGCAACGCTTACTTCTTCGCCGTGTTTGATTCCGCGTTCGAGAGCATCGGACGGATGAATTTCCAGGATGTCCTCGGGGTGCCACTGCACGTTCTTGGTGCGACGTGTTTGCGCACCAACGTTGTACTGGCTGAGAATTCGGCCAGTGGTGAGAAGAAGCGGGAACTTGCGGTTCGACTTTTCCTCGGTTGGCACGTATGGAGTCGGAGTGAATTTTCCAAGACCGCGCACGAACTTACCCTCGTGCATGATTGGGGTGCCTGTTGGCTTCGCTTCGTTGCACGGCCATTGCACGCTGCCCAGTTCGTCTAGGCGGGCGAACGAGACGCCGGCAAACGTTGGCGTCAGCGTGGCAATCTCGTCCATGATCTGTGAAGCATCGTCGTAATGCATTGGGTGACCCATTGCATTGGCCAACTCGCACACAATCTGCCACTCGTGCTTTCCAGTTCGTGGCGCACCGGTTGGGCGAACGCGGTTGATGCGGCGCTCGGCGTTGGTGAAGGTTCCATCTTTTTCGAGGAACGATGTTCCTGGGAAAAAGACGTGAGCGAACTTGGCTGTCTCGTTGAGGAACAAGTCCTGAACGACGACCAGCTCCATCGAGCTGAGTGCTGATTCGACGTGGGCGGTGTTTGGGTCGGACTGTGCAATGTCTTCGCCGTGAACAAACAAGCCCTTGAAGTGACCGTCAATTGCGCCGTCGAACATGTTGGGGATTCGCAGGCCCGGTTCTTTGCGGATAACGGAACCCCACAACGTTTCGAACATGGCGCGTGTGGCGTCGTCGCTCACGTGGCGGTAGCCCGACAACTCGTGAGGGAATGAACCCATGTCGCAGGCGCCTTGCACGTTGTTCTGTCCGCGAAGCGGGTTGACACCAACGCCGTCGAAGCCCAGGTTGCCTGTGCTCATTGCCAAGTTGGCCATGCCCATGACCATGGTGGAACCCTGGCTGTGCTCGGTAACGCCGAGACCGTAATAGATGGCGCCGTTGCCGCCCTTTGCGTACAGGCGTGCTGCTGCGCGAACCTCGGCTGCAGGAACGCCTGTGTGGGCTTCCATAGCCTCTGGGCTGTTCTCGGGACGCGACACAAACTCGGCCCAGATTCGGTATTCCGAAGGCTCGCAGCGAGTTGCGATGAACGCATCGTCTGCAAGGTCCTCGGTAACGATGACGTGGGCGAGCGAGTTGATCATTGCAACGTTGGTGCCTGGCTGCAGTTGCAAGAAGTGCGAAGCCTCAACGTGCGGGGTGCGTACCAAATCGATTTGGCGCGGGTCGATCACGATGAGTTTTGCGCCTTCACGTAGGCGCTTCTTCATGCGCGATGCGAACACAGGGTGGGCATCGGTTGGGTTTGCGCCAATCAGCAAAATGACATCGGAGTATTCGACCGACTTGAAGTCCTGGGTGCCAGCGGAAGTACCAAAGGCATTGCTCAGGCCGAAACCGGTAGGCGAGTGGCACACGCGTGCGCACGTGTCGACGTTGTTGTTTCCGAATGCAGCACGCACCATCTTCTGCACCACGAACACTTCTTCGTTGGTGCAACGCGAAGAGCTAATTGCGCCGATCGAGTCGAAGCCATGCTTGGCCTGAATTGCCTTCAGGCGTGTTGCTGCGAACGAAATGGCTTCTTCGAATGAAACCTTCTTCCATTCATCCGAGATGGATTCGCGAATCATTGGCTCTAGCTGTCGGTCTGGGTGGGTTGCGTAGCCCCAAGCAAAACGACCCTTCACGCATGAGTGGCCTTCGTTTGCGCCGCCGTCTTTGTATGGCGTCATGCGCACGACTTGGTCGCCCTGCATCTCGGCCTTGAACGAGCAGCCAACACCGCAGTACGCGCAGGTGGTGAGCACTGTTCGGCGCGGCTGGCCCAATTCGATCACGGTGTTTTCGGTGAGTGTGGCAGTTGGGCACACTTGCACGCATGCGCCACACGAAACGCATGGCGAATCGAAGAAGTTGCCATTGGCGCCGGCAGCAACGCGCGAGCCGAAGCCGCGTCCCTCGATGGTGAGAGCAAATGTTCCCTGCACTTCTTCGCATGCGCGCACGCAACGTGAGCACGCAATGCACTTTGAGGATTCAAATGTGAAGTACGGGTTGGAAGTGTCTTTCTCTAGGCCGAGATGGTTGTCTCCCTCGTAGCCGTATCGCACGTCGCGAAGGCCCACGGCGCCAGCCATGTCCTGCAGTTCGCAATCGCCGTTTGCTGCGCAGGTGAGGCAGTCGAGTGGGTGGTCGCTGATGTACAGCTCCATTACTCCGCGACGCAGGCGCTCGAGTTTTGGCGATTGTGTTTTGACCGACATGCCTGGCGTAACTGGCGTGGTGCACGAGGCTGGTGTGCCCTTGCGTCCGTCGATTTCGACCAAGCACAAACGGCACGAGCCGAATGGGTCGAGGCTTTCGGTTGCGCACAGTTTTGGTACGTCCACGCCGCACAGTGCCGCTGCGCGCATCACGCTGGTGCCTTCTTCTACGGAAATTGTTTGTCCGTCGATGGTGAGTTCGACCGGTTGCAAAACTTGGTCACGCGAAGTTGTGCGCGGGCGAGGTGTGCCGAGATCGTGGTCCATCAATGTCATTTCTTGGCTCCAACCGTGCGGTGAAAATCTTCTGTGAAATTGTTGAGTGCGCTGCGCACGGGCAATGGCGTGAGCCCACCCATTGCGCAGAGCGAACCGTCTGCCATTACTTCGCAGAGGTCGACCAACACATCAATATTGGCACTGCGGTCTATGCCTGCGGTGATTTTGTCGATGAGTTCTACGCCGCGGGTGCTGCCGATGCGGCATGGTGTGCATTTGCCGCAGCTTTCCACCGCACAGAACTCCATAGCGAAGCGGGCCTGGGCAGCCATGTCCACCGTGTCGTCGAACACCACGATGCCGCCGTGTCCGACAATGGCGTCTGCTGCTGCGAAGGCCTCGTAGTCGAACGGCAAATCAAAACGGGTTGTGGGGATATAGGCACCAAGCGGGCCGCCAACTTGAACTGCGCGAATTGGACGACCGTTGGCCGTGCCGCCGCCCAGATCGTTGACCACTTCGCCAAGCGTTGTTCCAAATGCAGTTTCAAAAATTCCGCCGCGGGCAATGTTGCCGGCCAGCTGCAGCACTTGCGTGCCGCGGCTTCGTCCAACACCGAGCGCTGCGTATGCTGCTGCGCCGTCAGCGAGGATCGCCGGCACCGTTCCAAGGCTTAAGACGTTGTTGATCACTGTTGGTTTGCCGAACAAGCCAACGTGTGCTGGCAGTGGTGGCTTTGCACGTACGACGCCACGTTTTCCTTCAAGGCTTTCGAGCAGTGCGGTCTCTTCGCCGCAGACGTAAGAGCCCGCGCCAACACGTACATGAATGTAGAAGGAGAAGTTGGTGCCGAGGACGCTTTCCCCGAGCCAGCCCTTGGCGGTTGCAGCCTTGACGGCTTCATTCAGGGCTTCAATTGCCTCTGGGTATTCGCTGCGGACATAGATGTAGCCCACGCTTGCACCAACGGCGAATCCTGCAATGGTCATGCCTTCAAGCAGCATGAACGGGTCGCCTTCCATCAACATGCGGTCGGCAAAGGTTCCGCTGTCGCCTTCGTCGGCGTTGCACACGATGTACTTCGTGGCGTCGGTTGTCTCGAGCACGGTTTTCCATTTGATGCCAGTAGGAAACGCTGCGCCACCGCGGCCGCGCAAACCACTGTCTGTAACTTCTTGCACAACTGCGCTTGGAGTCATGCCAATGGCTCGTCGTAGCCCTGCAATTCCGCCGTTGGCCTCGTAGTCGGCAGCCGAGCGAGGGTCGACTAAACCAACACGTTGAAACGTGACGCGTTGTTGGCGTTGCATCCATGGCAATTGCATAGTCGGGCCAAGCCGCAACTTGTGATCGCCGCCAGTGAGCAAGCCGGCCTTCAATAGTTTTGGAACGTCGGTTGCTTGCACCGGACCATATGCAATTCGGGTGCCATCAACAACAACTTCAATCATTGGCTCAAGCCACAACAT
>CAZNBF010000094.1:3081-4560 GCA_964571325.1 uncultured Acidimicrobium sp. | reverse complement strand
GACCACGTCTCTGATTCCGCGATCATTGCGATACCGCTGATTAGACCAAGGCCTAGTGCAAACGCACCGCCTCGCGGGTCGATCATTGGGTCACAAAGAGCTGCGGCACTTCCGCCTGCGGCAACAAGGAGACCGTCGGAGAATTGTTCTTGAAGAGCGTCAAAAATCAGTGTGTCTTTCAGGGTTGAGCGCAAATGAATTGGCGAATCGCCAACGACGTAGACAGCACCTGCTTTGCGAATGGTCTTTGCATGATGATCTTCATTGGCGTCATGACGGTTGTATACCTCACACACCCGAATTTCTCTTCCCAACCGAAGCGCCCATGCTTGAGCAGCGGCAACAAGATCATTTGGGTTTTCAAAGGCCTCGGCAGTTGGAAGCACGGCTACATAGCCACTTGTTGCAGCGAGTACCTCTTGATCCAGTTGATCGTTGCCAACGAAAGGGCCGCCACCCTGCAATACCAAGACCGAGCCCATACCTTGGGAATGTATCACGCATTATTTACGTGTGAACGACCTTCACTCTTCGAGCAACAGATGTTTCAACGTTGCAATGGTTTCCTGCTCGACACCAATTTCACGCACATAGTTTGCAACCGAACCAAACTTGCCATGTAAATCTTCAAGAATGATCCTCATAGCTTCAGGATCTGCCGCGAGAAAAACCGGTGGCATGGTTGCAAAACGTTGAGCAAGCTCTGGTTGATGTTGTTTCGCCCAAACTGTCCATCTCTGCATTGCGTCTCTCGTCAGCCCGTAGTCCGCGCAAATGTGTTCGTCATCAACACCAAGCGATGCAAGAACCAGCGCGGCAAGCACACCGGTGCGATCTTTGCCGGCAGCGCAATGAAACACTGCTGGTAGTGCCGTTTCCTGTGACAACACCCGCATAGCTTCGGCAAACCGGGTTGCTCCGATTTCGAGCATGTCTCGATATCCCCACACCAGAAACTCGACTGGGTCGGTGATGTCGGGTGTTTCACTATCGCTCCACGTCACGTCGACAATTGAAAGATGGTGAAAGGTCACCGAAATTTCTGCCGTGGGAAAAATGCCTTGGTCGTCTTGTTCGCGCTTTGTACGAAGATCAATTACCGAACGTAACTGCAACTGCTGCACGCGCGAAATATCTTCGGCGGAACGTAAGCGGTACAGCCCATCTGAACGAAACAGGGTGTTCCATTTAGTGGCCTTGCCCTCAGCCGTGGGATAACCGCCGAGATCACGAAAATTGTGCACGTGCTCCAGGCCAATCCGACGATTGGGATGGTGCGCTGCAGGCACGGTTGCGGCATTCATGACAGGCAACCTACCGATGCTGGGTATCGGCTCGGGGGCTATTGAGTTACCAATTGGTAAATCGTTACAGTGCCTGACTACCGTTGCACCTTATGACTAACACCACACCTCAACTTGTCGGCATCTGCGGATCGGGAATCATGGGCTCGGGACTTGCCGAAGTAGTTGCCCGCGC
>CAZNBF010000094.1:1421-2981 GCA_964571325.1 uncultured Acidimicrobium sp. | reverse complement strand
GGTTTCTTCTCCTACTAAATACTTCGGGGTACGGTGGACTATGACCACGTGGCACAGCACCCCAGTGCCACTACCCGAATCGCGTTGGCAGTTTCCGCCGTCTACTGATTGGCCACGAAGCGACCTCGTTGGTCGAGGTGCTGATCTCGAACCCGAAACGCTGATCGCCGCATATCGCTGCGGCATATTCCCAATGGCCACCGAGTTGGCACTTGGTGACAACGACCTCGCATGGTTTTCACCTCGCAAGCGCGCGGTGTTGCCTCTCGATCAATTGCGAGTGACTCGTTCGATGCGTCAAAGTGCGCGAAGGTATGAAATTCGGATCGACACATGCTTTGAGCGCGTCATGCGTGGATGTGCCGTGCCCGACAGGCCTGGCGCCTGGATAACCGAGCCGTTTATTGACGCCTACGCAGAACTGCATCGATTGGGCTGGGCCCACAGTGTCGAAGCCTTCGACGAAAACGGTGTGCTGGTTGGCGGCTTATATGGAGTTCGAGTGAACGGTTTATTCGCGGGCGAATCGATGTTCCATCTCAGGCGCGACGCTTCAAAAGTGGCGCTGATGGGCCTTGTGGATGCAATGATCTCTTCAAACATGACGCTCTTAGACGTGCAGTGGCTCACCCCCCATTTGCAGTCGCTCGGCGTGATCGAACTACCGCGAACGGCATACCTCGATCGCCTTTCGCAAGCGATCAGCCCGTAACCTTGCACCATGGCCGAACGCCGCGACGACCCATGGCTGATGCGCACCTATTCAGGGCACTCCACAGCCGCCGCCTCAAATGCTTTGTATCGAACCAACCTTGCTAAAGGTCAGACCGGGCTTTCAATCGCATTCGACTTGCCCACCCAAACCGGTTACGACCCAGACCACATATTGGCGCGCGGCGAGGTCGGCAAAGTTGGCGTTCCGGTCGTGCACCTCGGACACATGAAGACGCTGCTCGACGGAATACCGCCAGCAGACATGAACACGTCGATGACCATCAATGCGCCCGCAGCATGGCTGCTTGCCTTGTACGTGGCAAATGCAGAGTCGCAAGGAACTACTCCGCAACAATTGCGTGGCACAACCCAAAATGACATTTTGAAAGAATATTTGTCGCGCGGAACATTTATTTTTCCACCACTTGCATCACGTCGAATCATCGTCGACATGATTGCGTGGTGCTCGCAGAACGCGCCCAAATGGAATCCAATGAACGTCTGTTCATACCATTTGCAGGAAGTTGGAGCGACACCAGTGCAAGAAATTGCTTACTCGCTGGCCAACGCCATAGATATTTTGGATGCCGTTCGCGATAGTGGGCAAGTTGCCGACGAAACATTCTCTCAGGTGTTCGGCAGTATTTCATTTTTTGTCAATGCTGGTATTCGCTTCGTTGAAGAAGTGTGCAAGATGCGCGCGTTCACCGAGCTGTGGGACCGCATCGGTCTTGAGCGTTATGGCATCACCGACGAGCGCGCTCGCCGATTCCGTTATGGCGTGCAAGTGAACTCGCTTGGGCTTACCGAAGCGCAACCAGAAAACAACATTCAACGAATTGTGCT
>CAZNBF010000094.1:0-1321 GCA_964571325.1 uncultured Acidimicrobium sp. | reverse complement strand
GACGAAGACCCGGACGTGATTGGACTTTCAATTCTTTCTGGCTCTCACCTGCAACTCGTTCCCGATGTCTTGCAACAGTTGCGCGAACTTGGTGTTGACGCTCCGCTGATTTTGGGTGGAATCATTCCCGAAGCCGATCGCGAGAATCTGCGTGCGATGGGCGTTGCAGCAATTTACACACCGAAAGATTTTGACATTGCTCGCATCATGCGCGAGATCGCAACGCTTGCCGACAACCGTCGACGCACCAACGCTTAACTCGTCAGGGATCCATCGTTGTTGATGGAGCAACAGGAACGAAACCTGTTGGAACAGGAAGTTGCAATACCTGTCCTGCATTTACTTTGTCGGGGTCAGTAATTCCGTTGAGGGCCATCAATTCGGCCATGTTCAAGTTGTAGGTCTTAGAAATTTGAAACAGTGAATCACCGGGATTCACCGTGTAGTAAACAGGCTCTGAATAAACAGTGGTGGTTGTAGCCGGAACTGTTGACTCCACAGTTGTCTCCACCGAAATTGAGTCGGTGTCATTACCACGGGAGAGCACCAAGGCAATTAAGCCACTAATTACAGAGATTGCAAGGAGAGACCACTGCAATCGACCGCGAAGATACATCATCCGTCATGCTAGACGGCTGGTCTTCGCAGCAATGTTCATCAACCTTGCTCGGTTGTATCTTGCGATCATCCAGCAAGGAATGTTTCCTACCAATGCGAAGGCCACATTGCCTGCAAACATTGAGGGCGAATTCCACACCACGAACAAAGGAATTGCTCCGATTAATGCAAGGTGAGTGCGCTCGGCACGAACACATTCGTCGATAAACCGAAGCCTCCCGCCATTTTCAACCGATGGCAGCTTTCGTTTACTTAAGCCGCCGAACCACGTTCCAGCGTCGGGAATGAGGTCTTTCCAGAGGTGTACCCGGCCCCACTTCCGATAACGAGCGCCCCCATATTCGCGGGCGCCCATACGGGTAAAGGGTCCCATGTTGCGCAACGCCACCAAAGGCCGTTTGGCCTGCCAATAGCCACTGCCAACCCCAATGAGCACCCAGGCAATGACATTAAACACCAGCGCGCGTTGCCAAGTAAGTGAGATCAGCACCCCTTCAGTGTGCCTTATCGACAACTACCGTGTGGTGCTGTGCAAAACGTACTGATCGCGACCCTGGCATTCGTGCTCATGGAACCCTTCACCTATTGCGCCCACCGTTGGGTGATGCACGGGCTGGCCAAGTTTCTGCACGAAAGTCACCACCGCAATGCGGCGCGCGCTGTCCCCGCTTTGCTTGAGGCGAACGACTTCTTCCCCGTGATC
>CAZNBF010000093.1:0-4602 GCA_964571325.1 uncultured Acidimicrobium sp. | reverse complement strand
ATTTTTTCCTCAATCGGCCTAGCCCTCAGCACGGTGCCGGAGAGCTTCGCTCGCTTGCCAAGCATCGCGGCCAAGTTGAACGGCGTGTTTCCACCACCCATGACGCCCACTTGCACAATGTGCCCCTTGAGCGCAAGCGATTTCACGTTTCGGTCTAGATAGTCGCCGCCGATCACATCAAGGACAACGTCCACGCCACTGCCGCCAGTTGCTTTCTGCACCTCATCCACGAAATCGGTAGTCGAATAGTCGATTACTACGTCTGCGCCCAAGGACTTAACTGCCGCGACCTTCCCCGTTGAACATGTAGCAATTACGCGAGCGCCAAGCGCCTTGCACAACTGAACTGCGGCTGTACCAACGCCCGAAGCGGCGGCATGCACAAGCGCCCATCGTCCGCTGGTGAGGCCACCCTGCACAACGAGTGCATCCCACGCGGTGATGAACACTTCCGGAATAGCAGCAGCGTCTGCGAGTGAAACCGTTTTTGGGATGCGCATTGCTTGTCGTTCGTGGATGACCAGTTGCTGCGCGTATGCCCCACCGCTCACAATGCCCATCACTTCGTCGCCCACTTGCAAAGCACGCACTCGCGCACCAACCGAACGCACTACACCCGAAAACTCCATGCCTGGAACATCGAATTGATCTGGAAACGGGTTTGGGTAAAAACCCATGCGCTGCAGCAAGTCGGCACGATTGAGGCTGGTTGCGCGAACTTCTACCAACACTTCTTCAGAACCAGGAGTTGGGGCAACAATTTCTTCGAACGTCAGCACTTCGGGGCCACCATGACCCCTGAGCACTACCGCACGCATTGTTGACATTTATGCCATTGTCTTTTGCAAACGACGATCAAGCGTCTCGAGGAATTCCTCTGTGGTCTGCCATGGTGCGCTGTTTCCACCGACGAGTAGCGACAAGTCCTTTGTCATTTCCCCTGCCTCGACGGCTTCGATACAAACCTGTTCGACCTTGCGGGCGAAATCGATGACCGCTGGCGTGTTGTCCAACTTGCCGCGGTGCTCCAAACCACGCGTCCACGCGAAGATCGATGCAATCGGGTTGGTGGAAGTTTTCTTGCCAGCCTGATGATCGCGGTAGTGACGTGTCACTGTTCCGTGGGCCGCTTCAGATTCGAGAACACGACCATCTGGTGTGGCAAGAACCGACGTCATGAGACCGAGCGAACCAAAGCCTTGCGCAACGATGTCGGACTGCACGTCGCCGTCATAGTTCTTGCAGGCCCACACGTATCCGCCCTCCCAACGAAGCATGCATGCAACCATGTCGTCGATAAGGCGGTGCTCGTAGGTGAGGCCGGCCTTGTCGAACTGTTCTTTAAATTCTTGATTAAATACTTCTTCGAACAAGTCTTTGAATCTGCCGTCGTATGCCTTCAAGATGGTGTTCTTGGTGCTGAGGAACAATGGATAGTTGCGTTGCAGCGAGTAGTTCATTGTGGCGCGAGCAAAGTTACGAATTGATTCATCAAAGTTGTACATACCCATAACAACACCAGAGCCGGTGAAGTCGGCAACTTTCATTTCAATGGGTTTGCTGCCATCTTTTGGCACGTAGGTCATCGTGACGGTTCCTTCGCCGGGAACACGGAAGTCTGTTGCCTTGTATTGATCGCCGTGAGCATGACGACCAATGACAATTGGTTTGGTCCAACCCGGCACAAGCTTCGGAATGTTCTTGCAGATGATCGGTTCACGAAAAACGACGCCGTCGAGAATATTGCGGATGGTTCCGTTTGGTGACTTCCACATCTGCTTGAGGTTGAACTCTTTCACGCGTGCTTCATCCGGCGTGATGGTTGCGCACTTGATTCCAACACCGTGCTTCAAAATGGCATTGGCCGAATCGATCGTTACTTGATCGTTTGTTGCATCGCGGTGCTCGATACCCAAGTCGTAATACTCCAGATTGATGTCGAGGTACGGCAAGATCAAGCGATCCTTGATAAAGGTCCACATGATGCGAGTCATTTCATCGCCATCAAGCTCGACTACCGGATTGAGTACTTTTATTTTTCCAGCCATGAGGGGGCTCCAGCCTGTTCGTCCGGTTTCCCGGAACTTGTATCCGACTTGTACACAATACCCCAACAGCGCGCCGGCTGAGGCTTACAAGCCCTCACGCCCCTACTCTCTCCCTATGGATTTTGCGTGGTCTGCCGAACATGTGGCCTTACGGGCGCGAGCCAGGAATGTTGCCAGCGCTGCAGTCAAAAAATATGGGCGCTTCAACGACACATGGATGAATGGATACAGCAAGGAATTTTCGGAGGAACTTGCAGCTCACGGTTGGATCGGGATGACGTGGCCAACCGAATTTGGTGGCGGTGGCCGTCCACCGATTGAGCGACTCATTGTTGCCGAAGAAATGATCGCCGCTGGCGCACCAATCGCTGCCTCATGGTTTGCCGACCGACAGATGGGGCCGGCACTTATTGCTTACGGCACCAAACAACAACAAGATGATTTTTTGCCAAACATGCTCGCCGGCAAAACCACGTGGTGCATTGGCATGAGCGAGCCGAATGCTGGCAGCGACTTGGCCTCACTCAAAACATTTGCCGCCGATGACGGCGACGAATGGGTCATTAACGGACAAAAAATCTGGACAAGCTTCGGTGAGGTTGCTGACTATTGCTATCTCATCTGTCGAACCAGCAACGACGGCCCTCCACACGCGGGCATTAGCGAAATCATTGTTCCCATGAACACACCAGGCATAGATGTTCGACCCATTCAAGACATGACTACTAATCGCCACTTCTGCGAAGTTTTTTACACCGATGTACGGGTACCAAAGGCCAATCTTGTAGGCAAGCAAGGTGGCGCGTTTGCGCAGACCATGCGCCAACTTGAACACGAACGTGGCGGCATCGATCGCCTGGTGTCGAACAAGGCGTTGTACGACATGGCGGTACTGCAAGCCGATACGTCCAACCCATTGGTACGACAAGAAATTGCCCGCATCGAAATTGGTTACCGAGTGGGAAGAATTCTGGTTATTCGTGAAGTACTGAAGCAGGCCCCGGCTGGTTTCTCTGCCGCGACCAAGTGCTTCTGCACAGAATTAGAGGCCAGAATTTCTGATTTTGTCTTTACCACTCTTGGTATGCAAGCAACGCTGTGGGACGACGTGACCCAAGGCTTGGCGTATGCGCCTGGTTACACCATCATGGGCGGAACCTCAAACGTGATGCGCAACATCATTGGCGAACGAGTGCTTGGTCTTCCCAAGGAGCCCCAGCCAAGAAACTAAGGTTGCTGCATGCACCCAATCGAGCTATCCACAAAGGTGATTGACAGCGGCATCGTTGATCAGCCACTCAATCGCGTGAACAACGAGATAACAGAACTTGCCGACAACCTGGCAATCGTTGAAAGCTTCAGCCACAGCGTGGTGTGGGACACGGGCGATGGTTTGATGTGTTTTGATGCCTCCGGCGCTGGCAGCGGCGAAGCAGTTGTGAAATCGATTCGGTCGTGGCGAAACGATCCAATTTCAAGCCTGGTTTATACGCACGGACATGCGGACCACGTTGGTGGCAGTATCGCGTTCGCGAATGACGCGAAGTTGCGCGGCGCGCCAAACCCGCATGTGATTGGGCACGAAAACGTGACAAAGCGCATGGACCGCTACAGCGCCACTAATGATTTGAACGTTCGCATTAATCGCCGACAGTTTGGCGGAATCAAATCCGACATGAAGCCAAACTCGGGAAACATGCGCGAGGCGCTTGCACTGGACGAAGGCGCTCAATACTTCATTCCGCCCGCAACTCTGCGCCCCGACCAATCGTTCGTTGATCAACTGACGATCAAGGCCGGTGACACCACCGTTGAGTTCCACCATGCCCGCGGTGAAACCGACGATCATCTTTGGGGATGGATACCGGAAAAGAAATGGATCTTCACCGGAGACTTCGTAATTTGGAACTACCCCAACGCGGGCAACCCGCAAAAAGTTCAGCGCTACGCACTCGAATGGGCACAGGCGCTTCGGCGCATGATCGACCAGGGGCCAGAGCTGCTTCTTCCTGCACACGGCTTGCCGATTGAGGGCAAGCAACGAATTGCGACTGTACTTGATGACATTGCAACCTCGCTTGAGACATTGGTTTCGCAAGTTATTCAAATGATGAACAACGGCGAGACACTCGACAGCATCATTCACTCGGTAAAAGTTCCGCAGCACATTCTCGACAAGCCATACATGCGTCCGTTCTACGACGAACCCGAATTTGTCGTACGAAATATTTGGCGCCTGTATGGAGGCTGGTGGGACGGTGCGGCTTCACGCCTAAAGCCGTCACCCGACGCTGTGTTGGCAACCGAACTTTCGCAATTGGCAGGTGGCCCTCAGGTACTTATCGAACGTGCTCTCGAACTTGTGGAGACGAACATCCGTCTTGCATGCCACTTAGCCGACCTCGCAGGTTGGGCCGCCCCAGAAGACCCAAGTGTTCACGCGAGCAGGGCCGCCGTCTACGACCAGCGGCGCAAAGGCGAACTCTCACTGATGAGCAAAGGCATTTTCAAGGCGGCCTCACGCGAGTCGGAAGCCGTAGTTAAAGCAGCCGAA
>CAZNBF010000092.1:0-4642 GCA_964571325.1 uncultured Acidimicrobium sp. | reverse complement strand
ACCCAGCGTGGTATTTGAACCTGGTGGACAACCCGCAGGTGCAGGTGAAGTACAAAGGCGGCCCAATCAAAATGATGACCGCCCGCACAGCAACGGCAGATGAGCGATCCCGCATGTGGCCAATTGTGGAGCAGCGGTACAAGGGTTACGCCGGTTATCAAAAACGAACCGACCGCGAAATCCCTTTAATCATCCTCAACTAAGACCTCGTAATCCGTCGGGGGTAGCGTGGGGGAATGCCAGCACCCGGAATGCACTCAGGAATTACTACTGACGACGCGATGAATTTGGCCATGTCGGCCAAATCAGTGCCGCTGTACGAAGCAGTGAAGAAGTTTGTCGCGACAGAGGTTGATCCTGTTACCGAAGAATATTTCCGACTTGGTGAAGGCCGGCCAGATCGTTGGCAATATGGCAAAGGTCAGCTGGAACTTCTAGAGACGTTGAAAGATAAAGCGAAGGCGCAGGGGCTCTGGAACTTCTTCCTACCCAATTCGGAAACGGGTGAGGGCCTCTCGAACCTTGACTATGCATACATTGCGGCAGAACTGGGAAAGAACCCAATTGCATCTGAAACGATGAACTGCAGCGCACCAGACACTGGCAACATGGAAGTGCTGGAGCGTGTTGGCACCCCAGAACAAAAGAAGCAATGGCTTGTGCCGTTGATGGCAGGAGAAATTCGTTCCGCGTATGCAATGACCGAACCAGACGTTGCGTCATCGGATGCCAAGAACCTTGCGTGCCGAGCAGTGCTCGACGGCGACGAGTGGTTGATTAACGGCGAGAAGTATTACATCTCTGGCGCAGGCGACCCACGCTGCAAGATCATGATTTGTATGTTGCAGACAAGCCCAGATGCGCCACCGCATCGTCGTCACTCACAGATCTTGGTACCAATGGACACCCCCGGAGTCGAGATTCTTGGGCCAATGGAAGTGTTCGGCGAAGATGATGCGCCGCACGGACACATGCACCTTCGTTTCAATGATGTGCGTGTGCCAGCAAGCAACATGTTGCTTGGCGAGGGCAGAGGCTTTGAGATCTCTCAAGTTCGGTTGGGGCCAGGACGTATTCATCACTGCATGCGCTCGATTGGTGCAGCAGAGCGCGCACTTGAACTGATGGTTCGTCGTGGACTTACGCGTGAAGCATTTGGAAAGCCAATTGCGCGGCTTGGCAAGAACACCGAAACAATTGCCAAAGCCCGAATCGAAATTGAAGCGATGCGGCTGATGGTGTTGCGTGCTGCAAAGGCAATGGACACCATGGGTAATGCCGAGGCGCGCGTATGGGTAAGTGCAGTTAAGGCAATGGTGCCCGAGCGCGTGTGCAAGATTATTGACGAAGCAATTCAGGTGTTTGGTGCAACGGGTATTTCCCAATGGACGCCACTTGCTCGTCTATATGCAGGTCAGCGCACACTTCGGCTAGCAGACGGCCCAGATGAAGTGCACTGGCACGTTGTTGGTCGCGCCGAACTGACTCGTTATGAGGGCGACAACCAGCCAACCACCACGTACGAACGTGGTGGAATGTTCTCCGGCCCCGCCTGACAACCAGCGCTTAAGGGCGCGTAGTTGGTGATTCGGTTTTGCGAGGGTCGGTGACGACTATGTCGCCGAGCACGTTATCGATTGCCTTCATGGTGGCGGCGTCGAGAACTACGCCGGCAGCCTTCACGTTGTCGTCAAGTTGCTCGGGTTTCGTTGCACCAACAATGGCCGAGGCAACGTTCTTGTTTTGCAGCACCCAGGCAATTGCTAACTGAGCCATAGTGAGGCCGGCTTGTTCGGCAATGGGCTTCAGTTGCTGCACCTTGGTGAGCGTGGTGTCATTTAGGAAACGCGAAATGAAGTTCTTTCCACTGAGTTCGTCGGTTGCGCGCGAACCTGCTGGCGGCGGCTGACCAGGAAGATATTTGCCCGTCAGCACACCTTGGGCAATGGGGCTCCAGACAATTTGCGAAAGGCCCTCGTGTTCACATGCCGGAACAACTTCTTCTTCAATCACTCGCCAGAGCATGGAATACTGCGGCTGGTTGGAAATGAATGGCACGTTCATTTCGCGAGCAAGTTTTGCTCCGCGTGTAATTTCATCGGCACTCCACTCGGAGACGCCGATGTAAAGGGCTTTGCCTTGGCGCACGATGTCGGAAAATGCCAGCATCGTTTCTTCAAGTGGGGTTTCCACATCGAAGCGGTGGGCTTGGTACAAGTCGACATAGTCCATTTTGAGACGCGAGAGCGATGCATCAATGGAATGCATGATGTGTTTTCGCGATAGGCCACGGTTGTTGACACCCTTGCCCGTTGGCCAGAACACTTTTGTAAACACTTCGATACTTTCGCGCTTCACACCATCAAGCGCACGACCCAACACTGCTTCTGCCTTCGTGCCGGCGTACACATCGGCGGTGTCGTATGTAGTAATTCCTAAATCGAGCGCACGCTTGACGCAGGCATTGGCGGCATCTTCTTCCACTTGGCTTCCGTGCGTGATCCAGTTGCCATAACTAATCGCCGAGACTTTGAGGCCGCTACGGCCCAGATATCGAAATTCCATAACTTGAATCTAATGGAGTGGGCGACGAAGAAGCTTTGGGCCCGCAAGCAGACATCCAACACATACCAGCGAGAGCATGACGACTCCGGTTGTGCCGAATGCGACGCCACGCCCGAAATGTTCGTACACGCTGCCAGCAGCCAGTGCCACTATTCCGCCGGTGAGAGTCTGAATGCCACCGAGAAGCCCTGAAGCACCCGCCTGGCGTTGCGGCGGTGCTGCGTGAGCAACAGCTATTCCTGTTCCCGTCACGGTAAGCGCGTCAAGTGCCGACTGCGTTACTGCAACGCCCAACATCACATACGGGCTACCAATAAATCCGTAAGAAGCCATGTAGCACGCGCCGATTGCAAGGCCGAACGCGCTGATGCGAAAGGGCCCATACTTTTGGGCAATGGTGCCACCAACGGTGGCAAACAAAATCCAAGGCAAGCCAAATATTGAAACGCCCGCATTGCCCACCCAGCTCGGCGCGTCGAGATCGTCCATCATCACTACCCACAGCGGGTCGAACACGCCGATCATCACGTAGAGCGCAACGCCAATCAGAATTGCGCCTGCGAGAGGACGTATACGAAGCAAGTCAAGCGCGAAGCGCTCGTCGGGTTGATCTTCGACTGCCGTTTCCAGGATCGTTTCGCGTGCGATAGCGATCACCATGACAACAAGAATTGTGGCGAGAATCAGAAAGGGGGCAGCGAGACCGAAGGTGCCAATAGTCAGTGCTGAGATCATTGGGCCGAGCGCAAAACCGCCAACCTCGATCGCTACGCCGCGTCCCAAGTTTTTGCCAATGTTCTCAGGGTCGCTCACGATGACGATTCGCTTGATTGCGGGGATTGCCATGCCAGCGCCAACGCCCATCAGAAATCTGCCGCCGACAAACCCCATCATTGCGGTGCTGTAACCCATGACGATGCAACCGACAACATTGAGTGCGACGCCATACGTCAACAGCCGGCGGGCGTGCCCTTTGTCGGCAAGGGGAGCAATGGTGAGCTGTGCGAAGAACGATGTGAAGAACCCGATGGCAACAATGAAGCCGAGGCCCGTTTCGCTAATGCCGAACTGCTCGCGCCAGTCGTCCAACATGGTGAACATCACGCCATAGCCAGCGGCAAGAAAACCGATGGAAATTTGCAAGATGAGGATTAAACGCTTGTGCGGCACCGCTCTACATTAGACATTGTCTCAATGCTGGAGTAGCACCAATACACTGGTTTTATGGATGTCGCCGTCGTCGACTACACCGCGCCAGATGCGCCGAAACGATTTACTGAGTCGCTGCGCACAACCGGTTTCGCTGTTCTGACAAATCATCCGATTCAGTACGAAGTCGTTCAGAATTTACAGCAAGAGTGGCTCGACTTTTTCCGAAGTGATCGTAAATGGGATTACTTGCCAGGCGAAACAGAACAAGACGGCTATCGTCCTCTCGAGGAAGCAGAGACGGCTGTTGGTGCGAAGTTGCAAGATATTAAGGAGTACTTCCATTGGTATCCGTGGGGCAAGCAGCCAACCGCCGAATCCATAAGCGCCGCGGCTGTTTATCAAGCAGGTTGGTCACTCGCTACGGAATTGTTGTCGTGGGTTGAGGACAACACGCCAGACAGCATTTCCAACAAGTTCTCAATGCCGCTATCAGAAATGATTGTTGGCACACGTCGCACACTGCTGCGAATTTTGCATTACCCACCGCTGCGAGGCGACGAACCTGCTGGTTCGGTGCGCGCCGCCGCTCACGAAGACATCAACATGATCACGGTGTTGCCGGCATCAAACGAACCTGGTTTGCAAGTGCGCGACCTCGACGGCAAGTGGCACGACGTGCCGTGCGACCCGGGCAGCGTTGCGATTAACGCGGGCGACATGTTGAAGTATGTAACAGAGGGCTACTACCCAAGCACCACACACCAAGTGACGAACCCGACGGGTGCTGCGGCAACGCGTTCTCGCGTGTCGACGCCACTTTTCTTGCATCCTGCCGACGATGTGATGATTTCACAGAACAAAACAGCATTCGATTTCCTGCGTGATCGAATTAAAGAGATTTCTGGAATTGAACTGACCAAATGAC
>CAZNBF010000091.1:0-4659 GCA_964571325.1 uncultured Acidimicrobium sp. | reverse complement strand
GCCGATGGCGTGCACCCTGGCTACGGATTCTTCAGCGAGAACGCCGACTTCGCCCGCGCCATCACCGACATGGGTGTGGCATTCATCGGGCCTCCGCCAGAAGCCATCGTTGAAATGGGCGACAAGGTTTCTTCGCGCAAGGCTGCCTTGCGCGGCGGCGCACCGATCGTGCCTGGCACCACCGAGTTTGTAACCAGCGCAAAAGAGATCACTGATTTCGGAAATGAATTTGGTTGGCCAGTAGCAATCAAGGCTGCATTCGGTGGCGGTGGCCGCGGAATGAAAGTGGTGCAGTCGGCCGACCAAGTGCAAGAAGCAATGGACTCGGCGCAACGCGAGTCGAAAGCATTCTTCGGCCGCGACGAAATTTATGTCGAGCGCTACCTCACGTGGCCGCGACACATTGAAGTGCAACTTGTTGGTGACAAGCACGGCAACGTGGTGTGGGTCTCTACCCGCGACTGCTCGGCGCAACGTCGACACCAAAAACTGATTGAAGAAGCACCAGCACCTGGCCTGCCCGACGGCATGGAAGAAGCAATGGGTGCAGCCGCCGTGAAAGCAGCCAAAGCAGTTGGCTACTACAACGCCGGCACCGTGGAATTCATCTACCAAGACGACGACTTCTTCTTCTTGGAAATGAACACCCGCCTGCAAGTAGAACACCCAGTGACCGAAGTGATCACTGGCATCGACTTGGTGGAATGGCAGATTCGCGTTGCATCCGGCGAAAAACTTCCGATGACACAAAAGCAAGTTGCTGCATTGCGCAACGGCCACGGCATCGAAGTGCGCATCAACGCCGAGAACCCAACCGCCGGAAAGTTTTTGCCCTCGCCTGGAACGATCACCAAGCTGACAACTCCAGACGGTTTCGGAACACGCTTCGACGGCGGCTACGAAGCCGGCGACACCGTGAGCCAGTATTACGACAACCTTGTTGGCAAATTGATTGTGTGGGGCAAAGACCGCGATACCGCGATTGCCCGAACCATTCGCGCACTTGAAGAAATGGTGATCGAGGGCGTGCACACCACCATCCCTGCCGACCTGGCCATTTTGCGCCACCCCGATTTCAGTGCGGTCACGCACAGCACGAAGTGGGTGGAAGAAACACTCGACCTTTCCAAACTGGTTTCCAGCGCGGGCGGCGGCGAGGCGCCAGAAGACGGGCTGATCGAACGCTCCACCACGGTGGAAGTGAACGGCAAACGCTTCGACGTGAAAATGTGGGTGCCCGAATTTACGGCTGGCGTTGCCAAGAAGTCGAAGAAGCCAACCCGCGGCTCGGGAAGTTCCGGCGGCGCTTTGGCAACCGGCGACGTTGCCGCACCAATGCAGGGAACCATCGTCAAGGTCAATGTTGAAGTTGGCCAAACCGTTGCCGTAGGCGACTCGATCGTTGTGCTCGAGGCAATGAAGATGGAAAACCAGATCACTGCCGAGAAGGCAGGCAAGATTGCCAAGATCAACGTCAAGGCCGGCGACACCGTCGGCTCGGGCGATGTACTTGCCGTAATTGAATAAGCGGGGGCGCACGCCGCGCGACTAGTTTTACTGCGTGACTTCAGCCGACGAAACACCCGAAGAGCTGACGCCAGAGCAAGCCGCCCACGGCCTTGCCGCCGAACGCGAACGCCGACTTGGGCACATTGAGTCGCTGCGCCAGGCCGGCACAAACCCTTACCCCTACCGCTTCGACCGCACGCACACGCTTGGCGAAGTGCGCGAAGCATTTGGGCATTTAGAGGCAGGCAACGAAACAACACAATCGGTCACGGTTGCCGGACGCATCTTGTTGAAGCGCGACCAGGGCAAACTTATTTTCTGCACGTTGCGCGACCGCGGCAACGAAATTCAGTTGTTCATCAGCAAGTCGGTAGTTGGCGACGAACAGTTTGATGCAATCAACGATTTCGACTTGGGCGACTGGGTTGGTGTTACTGGCTTAGTGATGACCACGCGCAAAGGCGAGCTGTCGGTAAAAGTTGAAACAGCAATGCTGCTTTCGAAAGCCGTTCGCCCGCTGCCCGACAAATGGCATGGGCTTACCGATGTAGACACCCGCTACCGCCAGCGCTATGCCGACCTGATCATCAACGAAGAAGCGCGCCGCACGTTCGAGGTTCGTCACGCGACTATTGCCAGCTTCAGGAAAACTCTGCACGATCAAAAATTCATTGAAGTGGAAACGCCAGTTCTGCACATGGAAGTGGGTGGTGCTCACGCCCGCCCATTCATCACGCACCACAACACGCTCGACATGCAATTGTTTTTGCGCATTGCACTCGAACTGCACTTGAAGCGCCTCATCGTTGGCGGCATGGAGCGCGTGTTTGAAATTGGACGCGTGTTCCGCAACGAGGGCATCTCAACACGCCACAACCCCGAGTTCACCATGATGGAGAGCTACCAGGCCTATGGCGACTACACCGAAGTGATGGCGCTTACCGAACTACTGATTACCAATGCCGCACGCGACTCACTTGGCACCACCGTTGTCACCATCAATGATGAACAGTTCGACTTGGCCCAGCCATGGCGCAAAGTGCGCATGATTGATTTGGCAAGCGAAGCCACCGGCGAAACATTGCACCCGAGCATGCCTGTTGATGCGGTGCGCAAGATTGCTGCACAACACAAAGTAAAGACCGAAGGCCACTGGGGCTCCGGCCGAATTATCGAAGAGATCTTTGCCGAATTGGCCGAAGGCACGCTGCAACAACCAACGTTTGTTACTGGCCACCCGGTAGAAATTTCGCCGCTTGCCCGAGCCGACCGCAACGACCCGCACCTGACGGAGCGATTCGAGTTGTTCATTGGTGCACGCGAAATTGCCAACGGCTACAGCGAGTTGAACGACCCGATCGAGCAGCGCGTGCGCTTCGAGGACGAGCAGAAGTCCAAAGCCGCGGGCGACCACGAGGCCGGCAGCATGGACGAGGATTACCTGCGCGCACTGGAATTTGGCATGCCCCCAACCGCAGGCCTCGGCATTGGTATCGACCGACTTGTCATGTTGATCGCTGCAGCGGGTTCAATTAAAGACGTGATCCTGTTCCCCACCCTTCGCCCAGAGGCCAAGTAGCCATGGCATCGGCATGGGGTGTTGGCCTGGCAACTATTGCTGCAGACGGCACAACACTCGACACCTTTTTCCGTCATCTTGGATTGGGCTCCGAAGTGCCCGCCAACACGCCAACAGAAACTCAGTCGACGACTGATGAGAACCGCGGCGTTGCCATCATGCCGACCACACTCGTGATCGATACAGATGCCGCGCCAACAAGCGCCACCGATGTGTACTTGCGCCTGCACTTGTTGTCGCATCGCATCTGTCTTCCGCGCACCATCAACTTGGACGGCGCATTTGGTTTGCTCGCCAACGTTGCCTGGACGAGTATCGGCCCAGTTGCACTAAACACGCTGGACGATGTTCGATACAACCTGCTGCGCCAAGGCCAACACCTAGTTGTTCACGGCGTCGACAAGTTTCCTCGCATGACCGACTACGTAGTGCCGTCGGGCGTGCGCATTGCCGACGCCAGCCGCGTTCGGCTTGGCGCCCACCTCGCAAGCGGCACCACTGTGATGCACGAAGGCTTCTGTAACTTCAACGCAGGCACACTTGGCGCATCCATGGTGGAAGGTCGAATCTCTGCTGGCGTCATTGTGGGCGACGGCTCCGACGTTGGTGGCGGCGCATCCATCCAGGGCACGTTGTCTGGCGGCGGCAAAGAAATGGTGACCGTTGGCGAGAAGTGTTTGCTTGGCGCAAATAGCGGCCTTGGCATTTCTCTTGGCAACGAGTGCATCATCGAAGCCGGCCTGTATGTCACTGCGGGAACGCAAGTGAAACTTCCCGACGGCACTGTTGTCAAAGCGCGCGAACTCTCTGGCGCCAACGGCCTGCTCTTCCGTCGCAATAGCCAATCTGGCGCGGTTGAAGCAACGCAGCGCACCGGCAACTGGGGCGGCCTTAACGCTGCCCTGCACAAAAACTAAGTCATGACGTTCGAAGAGTTTTCACAACTCGTTCGCGCTCGCCGAACGCAATTGGTGATGGACCAAGAACGCGGCGTAGACATCTCTCTCATTAACCAGCTGTGCACCGAGGCTTCTTACGCGCCGAACCACCAGCAAACATGGCCGTGGTTGTTTGGCGTGTTCACCGGCGAAGCGCGGCACGGCCTGGGCAACGTAACGGCCGACGCAATGCAGCGAAACGGCGACACCGAGATGAAAGTGACAAAGACGCGCACCAAGTACATGCGCTCGCCAGTGTTGCTTGTTGTTGGCACCGCCCCAGGCGAGACCGAACTGCAACAAGAAGAGAACCGTGACGCTGTGGCTGCTGGCGTGCAAACGCTGTTGCTTGGTGCAACGGCAATGGGCCTAGGCAGTTTTTGGTCGAGTTGCCCGAAGGGCGCAAACGATGATGTGGCAAAGCACTGCGGCTGGCCGCAAGGCACGCACATCACCGCAATGGTGTATTTGGGTTGGCCAACGCGCACGCTGCCCGATCGCGAGCGCCCGGCGCCCGCCATCACCTACTTCGACCATGAGTAGTCGGCCCACAAAACCACAGACACCAGTGGTGCGCAGGGCCACATCGCAACGATCTGCAAACAACGCCGCTGCAGTCGTGAAGGCACTCAC